>NZ_JBRREG010000137.1:0-9329 GCF_056760155.1 Stenotrophomonas sp. STEN022 | reverse complement strand
CTAGACGACCGTTCAGATCACTGGCTTCTCGGCTGACGCCGCTCCCACAAAACCAAGGACTACTGCTTCTTGCGGCGGCGCCACCACAGGCGCAGCAACCATGCGAGGAAGCCGCCGATCAGAATCAACGGCAGCAGGCCTGCGGCGATGCGGATCACATAGGCCACGCTGGTGGTGAAGATCTCGCCGAAGTCGCCGAACGCCCGGCCAATCTCACTGCGGTTGCGCTGGCTGTTGGTCGACTCGATGTTGATCGTCACCAGCTGCGTATCGATGCGGCGGTGCTGCTGCGCCGAATCTCGGTTGGCCTGCTGCAACCCGGCTTCGATCTCGGACAGACGTTGGGAGATGGTCAACAGATCCGCCACCGCCAGATCCTTGCGCTGCTGATACTCGAGCAGGCGTTCATGCTCGGCCTTCAGGCGAGCCTGCATCAATCGGGTATCAGCAACCTGCTGGGCCAGGTCCTCGGCCTCGGTGTTGCGGGTGGTCACCTCGCCCTTGTCGCTGGCCAACGCGATCAGCGGCTCCACGCCCTTGGGCGCAACCCGGACCTTGATCGAGCCGCGGGGCGTATCGCCGCCCTGCTGGGACACGTTGAGCACCGCACAATCGCCGAACTTCGCACTCTGGCAGGCGTCGGATACAGCCTTCACCCTCGGCGCAATATCCTTGCCAGGCAACTGCAGCTGCACCGTGTGCTCGTAGGCCAGGAATGCGCCTTCCGGCGATTGCACCGCATCGGCGGCACTGGCCGCGCTATCGGCCGACATCTCATGCTTGGCACAGCCAGCCAGCGCCAGCAGCGCGCCCAGCGCCAATACCAAGGTCCTTCCGTGCAGTTGCTTCATGCGTCCATGTTCCAGGTAGTTTCGTGGCGGCAGCATAGCGACATAGCTGAATACGAAGGCTAAAAATTTGTGCAGAGCGACGCAGCGCGGGGAAGCGCAGCGCTCGGAGGGCTTGGTTCGCCGCACCGACCGGGTTCCCGGCGCGCTGCACTTACCCGGGCTACAGAGTGGCCGCCTGCGCTGAACCACCCATTTCGGCAAGCCGACACCAACCAACGGCAGGTGCAGCATCGACCCAGTCCACCTATGCTCGGGGATTCCCTCAGTAACAGGATCACCGATGCGCAAGCACCTGCTCGCCGCCGCCCTGCTCGCCAGCCTCGCCGGCTGCCAGAGCGGCGACGCCCCGACCGCGCCGTCCACCACCACCGAGCAGGCCGGCCAGGCCCAGGCCGACGCCCAGTTCGCCGAGCTGTCGAAGAAGGCTTTGGACACCTGGATGCAGCTGTCCCCGGTCAGCGCGACCCAGATCGGTGATCACCGCTACGACAGCCAACTCGATGACCTCAGCGCCGCCGGCCAGCAGAAGAGCCTGGAGGCCAGCAAGGCCCTGCTCGCCGAGCTGGACAAGCTCGACGTCAGCAAGCTCGGCCGCGAGAACCAGGTGGATGCCGCAATCCTGCGCAACCAGCTGCAGTCGGACATCTGGTCCAACGAAACCATGCAGTCGTGGAAGTGGGACCCGCAGGTCTACAACGGCCTGGCCGGCAGCGCCATCTACGGCCTGATGGCGCGCGAGTTCGCGCCGCTGCCGGAGCGCCTGAAGTCGGCCACCGCACGCATCGAACTGATCCCGCAGATCTTCGCCGCCGCCCGCGCCAACCTGGACCCGGCGCGCGTGCCGAAGATCCATGCTGAAACCGTCGCCAAGCAGAACCGCGGCATCCTCAGCCTGGTTGAAACCTTCATCGTGCCCAACATCGGCCAGCTCGAAGCCGCCGACCAGGAACGCCTGAAGGCCGCCATCGCCACACTGACCACGGCAGTCGAAGAACAGCAGACCTGGCTGGACAAGACCCTGGTGCCGAATGCCAAGGGCGAGTTCCGCATCGGCGCGGAGAAGTACGACCAGAAGCTGAAGTTCTCACTGAACTCCTCGCTGTCGCGTGCCGAGATCGGCGAGCGTGCCCGCGCCGAGCTGAGCCGCGTGCGCAAGGACATGTACGGCATCGCCCAGGTGGTGTTGAAGGACAAGCCGGGCGCACCGGAAATGCCGGCCAACCCGACCGACGACCAGCAGCAGAAGGCGATCGAAGCCGCACTGGAACTGGCCTATGCCGACAAGCCTGCCCGCGACAAGGTTGTGGACGATGCCAAGGCCGCGCTGGACCAGTCCACCGAGTTCGTGCGCAAGCATGACCTGATGACCCTGCCCGATGCGCCGGTCGACATCATCCTGATGCCGGAATTCCAGCGTGGCGTGGCCGTGGCCTATTGCGATTCGCCGGGCCCGTTGGACAAGAACCTGAAGACCTTCTACGCGGTCTCGCCGATTCCGGATGACTGGAACGACAAGCAGGTGGATTCCTTCCTGCGCGAATACAACAGCCGCATGATCCACCTGCTGTCCATCCACGAAGGCACCCCGGGCCACTACCTGGAGGGCTGGCACTCGGGCAAGTTCCCGTCGACGCTGCGTGCAGTGCTGCGTTCCGGCCTGTTTGCCGAAGGCTGGGCGGTCTACACCGAGCGCATGATGCAGGAGCAGGGCTACCTGGATAACGACCCGCTGTTCCACCTGGTGCAGCTGAAGTTCTACCTGCGCACCATTGCCAATGCCATCCTCGACCAGGGTGTGCACGTGGACAACTGGAGCCGCGAGCAGGCCATGCAGCTGATGACCCACGACGCCTTCCAGCAGGAAAGCGAAGCCTCGGGCAAGTGGGTGCGCGCACAGCTCACCTCCGCCCAGCTGCCGACCTACTTCGTCGGCGCACAGGAGCACTTCGACACCCGCAAAGCAGTGCAGGAAAAGCAGGGTGCCAACTTCAACCTGAAGGCCTACCACGACCAGATGCTGTCCTACGGCGCACCGCCGGTGCGTTTCGCGCGCCAACTGATGCTGGAACAGCCAATCGAGTAAGCGATCGGCCAACCCGTTCGATCGGCAGAAGCCCGGCATCCGCCAGGCTTCTGCTTTCGCGCCATCGACAGCACCGAACTATCATTCACAACCGTTCGGCAACGACGCCGATACCTGCTGCTCCAACTTCCGGATCTTACTGACATGAAGTCGCTGCTCACCTGTTTGGCCGTCGCCTGCCTCAGCCTTGCTTCACCACAAACCCATGCGCAGGCACCCGCACAACCCCACGCGGTCTATATGGACGCCAGCGCCAAGCTGCAGCAGCGCATCGCAGAGAGCGCCGCCAAGGGAGAGATGCCCCGCATCACCGAACCAGAAACACGTGCACTGCTTGATGTCCTGTCCGACAGTCACCGTTTCCTGGAATCACAGACCTACGACGCCGCCAACATCGGCCAGCTGATGGATATCTGTGGCCAGGCCAATCGCTTGTCGATGGCCTATGCACTGACCGGGCTGAAGGAACATCTCCCGCCCCAGGCAAGTCCGGAGGACAAGGCACGGCAGATGGCCGCGCTGATGGAAACAAACGTCGTGGTATTCCAGCAGGAACTCGAACGCCTGCATCCGTTCCTGTTGCGTTGCCTGGCCACGCAGATCCAGCCACTGACCGCATTCACGGCGGCACTGCCGCCGGAGGAACTTACCCCCGTGCGCTTGGCGGGGCTGAACCAGCTGCGCGGCGGCCTGGTAAACAGCTATAGCGGCAACCTGATGAGCATCGGCAACCAGACACTGCAGCCCAGCTATCGCACGCAGGTCGTGCGGGCAATGGCGGAGTGTTCGTCGGTGTTTGCTTCAGCGCTGCAATTGCCGGCCCGCCAGCAGATTGCCGATGCCGCCAAGCTCATTCTTGCCGACGCGCCGACGGACAACCGCGCTGACATCGAGACCATCATCAAGGCCATGAGCGATCCCGACTGCACGGGCCTCTGCGCCTACTGACTGTCTCCTGCTGGAGCGGCGCGGTGAGCAGCGTAGAGCGCCACGGTGCGATGAAACAACGTCGTGCAGTACGCGCCGTCGCATGGGCACGAGGAGTTTCGCCGCATTGGATGAGGCGCGCACACGCATTTGAACTCCGGAGCTCGAACCACGCCTCGGCAGCACAGGCAGCCGCCCGCCAATCACCGCAAGCTGTGGCATGATCGGTATGCGTTGCGCAGTACGAACCGGGCGACTTCGGCTGGAAACCGGTGCACCGCCAGAACTCGCCCCTACCTTCATCCAGGCCGATGGCGCTCCATTGCCCGGCCCCGCATGGGCGTCGGGCACTGATGGAATGGATAGATGAGCTGGAGCACGATGCCTGGAACGATGTCATCGAGGAGCTCGTCTGGCATCTTCGGAACGGCCGCATGCCTACCCTCATCACCCATCAGCCCGCCCCCGAACGCAGGGTAGAATTTCACTTCAAGGACCTGCCCGCGGTGTTCCTCCCGTTGAGTCAGCAGTCCTGCTGGAGCGAGGCTATCAGCATCATCGAGCGCTTCCCGCAACTCAACGCCACCCGCCTGCGCAGCGGCAGCTGACATGCTTCTCGTGCACCTGACAGGCATGTATTCCGGCCTATTGCCTTGACCTGAGCGCCGCCTACAATTCCGCCTCCGCTGCACGAAAACTCACAATCACGGGGGACAGCTTCAACATGGAAACAAATGCAATCCTGGCCTGGACGCTGGTATCGGAATGTCCGATTCCGCAGGACGTGAACGACATCCTGGTGTCCGGCGAGACCGCCGTGGCGGCCTACAAGACGTTCCGTGATTCGGCGGTGTTTACCAACAAGCGGCTTATCGTGCGCGACGCGCAGGGCATCACCGGCAAGAAGGTAGAGATCTATTCGCTGCCGTATTCTTCGATCTACATGTGGTCTTCTGAGAACGGCCACGGCCTGTTCAACTTCAACTCCGAGATCGAACTCTGGACCAAGGCCGGCCATATCAAGGTCAATCTCAACAAGGGCCTGGATGTCCGTCGTCTGGACAAGCTGATCGCCCAGGCCGTGCTGGGCAGCACGGCATCGCCAGCCATCGCCACCGGTAACGCAGTACCCGGCAACCCGCCGCCGTTGCCGTAACCGAACGGGGGCAGGCCGTTTCAACCAGCGGCAACATCAGGCCGGACTGTATCGACTGAGTCGTTGCCGCCTGTTTGAAACTGCCCCCTGTCCTGCGTCGCTCCACGCTGATGCGATGCCAGGCACCCCCTTCGAGCTGAGGTCAGCATGACAAGCCAACGCGCAGACTACCTACTACTGGCCCATGCCGTACTCGACTGGAACCGCCGGCATCTCAATCGCGATTCCGTGCTGACCGAAGCACTGATCGGCGAGTGTTTCGCCGGACAGTTCATGGTCGAGCCCAATGGTCGTCGCTACGAGGCCAATCCTGCCAACTACCTCGAATTTCTCAACGGCATGAAAGCGGGCATGGAAGGTATCGACTACGAGATCGACCATGCGCTCGTGGAAGGCGCTTCGGTCGCATTCTCGATGCGCGCACGGATCAGCTACGCTGACGGGCGCCGCGAGCTGTTCCGCGCCATGCTGCTGATGCGGTTCAACGATGCCGGCAAGGTCATCCTCTGGCACGAGGTCTACGTGCCCATCGCGTTGCCCGCCTGAAGCGGGCCGTACTGCCACCCAGAAACCACGGATGCAACGATGAGCGAACCCAACTACACCATCAACCACGACATCCCTTCCGTGGACACCTACCGGCATCTGCGCCAAGCCAGTGGGCTCAGCGCGAAGACGCTGGAAGCCGCCAGTCGCGGTCTGCCCAATTCACTGTTCGCCGTGCAGATCACCCATGCCGGCGAAACCGTGGCGATGGGTCGGGTGATCGGCGATGGCGGCACCTTCTATCAGGTGGTCGACATCGCGGTGCTGCCTGCGCATCAGGGCCGCGGCCTCGGCAAGAAGGTGATGGCGGAAATCCAGGCCTACATCGAACGTGAGGTGCCGGCTTCGGCCTACGTCAGCCTGCTGGCGGATGGCGAAGCCTATCGTCTTTACCAACAGTACGGCTTCACCCTGACCGCACCTGCCAGCGTCGGCATGGCACTCAAGAAAGCGTGATTTCCAATACCCGCATCACCACCCGCACCTCAACGGAAAAGGAATGAACATACGGCCGCTCAACCCGAACGATGTGGATGCCGCGAGCAGGCTTTGCATGGCGGCGTTCATGGATTCGGTTGCCTCCACGCTCACTGGCGAAGGCGTCGCGACGTTCCGCAAGCTTGCCGCTGCGGAAGCGTTTGCATCCCGCATCAGCGAGGACAAACTGATGTGGTTGGCGGAAGTTTCCGGGCAACCCGCCGGCCTCATCGAGCTGAAGCAGGGGCGACATATCGCGATGCTGTTCATCAGCCCTGAACTGCAGCGCCGCGGCATCGGCCGCCGCCTGCTTGCCGAAGCCATCAAACACGCCCGCTCGGACATGCTGACCGTGAGCGCCTCCCTGCCTTCGGTGCCCGCCTACCTCGGCTGCGGATTCCATTGCAGCGGCGAGGTAAGCGAATCGATGGGAATCATCTACCAGCCGATGGAACTACGACTGGACCGCGTCGCCACAGGCGAGTGACCTTGGCGATCGCGCTACGGGCTCTGGAGATCAGCCTGTATCGCGCCAGCCCTGACCACTCCAATGACATCAAGCTCCCGAGCAACCGCCATGCAGACCATCGATTGGAACGACTTCAGCAAGGTTGAACTTCGCGTAGGCCGCGTCATCGCCGCCGAGCCTTTCACTGCCGCCCGCAAACCCGCCTACATCCTGCAGGTCGATTTCGGCCCGGAGATCGGCACCCGCAAATCCAGCGCACAGATCACCGCGCTATACAGCACCGAACAGCTGGTCGGGCGGCTGGTGGTGGCAGTGCTCAACTTTCCTCCGAAACAAATCGGCCCACTGATGTCCGAATGCCTGGTGACCGGATTTCACGACGCTGAGGGTCGGGTCAGCCTATGCATGCCCGAACATGAGGTACCGCTGGGTACTCGCCTGCTATAGGTCCTGCAAACGGTCCAGCCTGCCCTGCAGACTGGACGGCCGCCAACCTGCAAGCCCGACACACAGCCTCAACAGCGCTTCGTGCTAGCGTCCTGCATCGAATTCCTCGGCGATGCATGCAGGAGACAGCAATGGGCAAAGGCCGGCTTGAAGCCTTCAGTGACGGCGTACTGGCCATCATCATCACCATCATGGTGTTGGAGATGCGACCACCCGAGGGCGCCACGCTGGACGCACTGCGACCGTTGCTGACCACCTTGCTCAGCTACCTGCTGAGCTTCGTCTACGTCGGCATCTACTGGAACAACCACCACCACCTGCTGCAGGCCTGCCAGAAGGTTACCGGCAGTGTGCTGTGGGCCAACCTGCACCTGCTGTTCTGGCTGTCGCTGCTGCCATTCGCCACCCATTGGATGGATGACTTCAACAAACATTCACTGCCGACCGCGCTTTATGGCTGCATCCTGTTGGCGGCTGCCATCGCCTATTGGATCCTGCAGCGGCGCATCGTCGCTGCCGACGGCGAGAACTCGCGCCTGCGGCATGCACTGGGCAAGGACTGGAAAGGTAAATTGTCGCCAATGCTCTACATCAGCGGCGTCGCCCTGAGCTTTGCCAATGCCCATCTGGCCCAACTGATCTACGCAGCTGCAGCCTTGCTATGGCTGATCCCGGACAAACGCATCGAACGCGAGCTCAGCCAGGCAGGCTAGGCCCAGCAGCAACCGGTTCCGCGCAGGTGCCCCTGCATGCTGGGGGCAGCCCGTCTGCACCGCCGCTTTACATTCGTGCGCACGGCTTGCGGTAAAAAGTCCTGCCCTTCCACACTTAGCAGGAGCTGCAATGGCCGCGTCCAAAACCACCGGATTCACCGCCGAAGAACAGGCCGCGATGAAGGAACGTGCGCGCGAGCTCAAGGCCGAGGCCAAGGCCGGCAAGCTGAAGGCCGACGGCGAGGCCGAACTTCTTGCCAAGGTCGCCGAGATGCCCGCAGCCGAGCAACAAATGGCGCGGCGCCTGCATGCCATCGTCACCGCGACCGCCCCCTCGCTGAGCCCAAAGACCTGGTACGGCATGCCGGCCTATGCGCGCGACGGCAAGGTCGTGCTGTTCTTCCAGGGCGCGAGCAAGTTCGGCGCACGCTATTCCACGCTGGGCTTCAACGACACGGCGATGCTGGATGACGGGCCGATGTGGGCGACCTCTTTCGCCCTTGCGGAACTCACCCCTGAGGTCGAGAAGAAGATCACCGCCTTGGTCAAGAAAGCCATGCGCAAGCGCGACAGCAGCCTGCAATAGGCAAGGCGCGGTTCTACCGCTATCGTGTTCTGCCCCCGCAGCGATAGACCGCATGTCTTTCTGGACCTGGCTGTTCCCACGCACGCAAGCCGCATACACCAGCCCGCTTTCACCCGAGCAGGCCATGCAGGCACTGCGGGCTGCCACCGCACGAGGCAACCTGACCGCCACCGGCAGCGTCGCAGGCTCGATAAGCGACAAGCGCGTACATCTTTACCACCGGACAGTGATGCGGAATTCGTTCAAGCCACACTTCCGCGGCAGCCTGCAAGCAACCGCGCAGGGCTGCGAGCTGCGCGGCGCGTATGCGTTGCCGCCGTTGGTTTTCGTCTTCATGCTTTTCTGGCTTGGTTTCTGCGTACTGTGGACCACGGTGGCCGCACTGCAGGTGGGCAGGTTTGACCTGATGCTCCTGCCCGCGGTACTGCCGGGCCTGCTGATGCCTTGCTTCGGCATCGGCTTGTTGCGGCTGGGGCACCATCTGTCCAATGATGACCCGGCGATCGTGTCACGGGTGATCCGGCAAGCCTTGCAGTCTCCTTCTGCCTGACCCCAACCGCGAGGGTTCCCACTTGTCCAACCACGACGACACCGCGCTGGAACTGCAGAAGCTGCAGTTCGAAGTGATGCAGCAGTTGGAAGTCATTGCCGATGACATCAAGGCCGGGCAACTGAGCGCCGATGAAGGTTCAGCCAAGGCCAAGGCCGTCATTGCGGCCAGCGAGCAACAGCGTGTTGCCATGTTCAACGCCGCCATGGCGAAACGGCAACGGCAAGGTCGTCGTGGCTGGCTGTTCGCCTTAATGGTGGTGGTGGCAATCGCCGTAGTAGTGGCAGGCCTGCTGCTTGCGCGCATCAGCGCCGGTTGAGCGCAGGTAGTGCCGAGCCATGCTCGGCAGGGGCTTGCCCAGCAATGCCGCAAATGCCTATGCAGGAGCGGCGTAGGCCGCGAAGCCCACTCCAATACCCCGCGAACAGCTTACCCCTCCCCAGCCCTCCCCTTCGCTGCGCGAAAGGGAGGGAGCGCAGTGCCGAGCCATGCTCGGCAAGGGGCTTTCCCGGCAAGGCCTCTGC
>NZ_JBRREG010000136.1:0-9361 GCF_056760155.1 Stenotrophomonas sp. STEN022 | reverse complement strand
GCCTGCCCAGCGACGCACTTGGGTTGGCCGGTTGCAAGAGCGCTTTGGGGTCAGCATGCGGCGAGCACTGCAGATGGTGACGATGTCGTATTCCAGCTATTCGTACAAGGGCAAGGCACGGGACAGCCAGGCGGTGCGAATGCGCATGCGTGAGATCGCCTCAACTCGGGTGCACTACGGTTGCGAGCGCGTGTTCGTGGTTCTGCGCCGAGAAGGCTGGCGTGACAACCACAAGCGGATCCATCGGATTTACAAGGAGGACGGCCTGTCTTTAAAGGCATTGCCGGCCTCGGCGCAGTAGAAGTGCACCCCGGCGTCAGCCGATAAAGGTAGCTGTCGCTCCCAATGCACTTTGGGGGATGGATTTCGTCAGCGACGCACTGCTTGACGGTCGCCGTTTCCGGATGCTGACCGTGGTTGATCATTTCACGCACGAGTGTCTGGCCATCGTCGTGGACCAGTCGCTACGCGGGGAACATGTGGCGGAGGCAATGACAAGGTTGGCAGCCCTGCGAGGATCCCCAGGCGCTATCAAGGTGGACAACGGTAGCGAGCTCGCCGGGAAGGTGATGGATCGTTGGGCATATGAGAACGCCGTGGAGCTGGATTTTTCCCGATGTGGTACCCCGACAGACAACGCGCTTGTAGAAAGCTTCAACGGCCGGCTTCGGCAGGAATGCCTGAATGAGCATTGGTTCTTGTCCCTGGCCGACGCGCGGAGCAAGATCGAAGGGTGGCGGCGCTTCTATAACGAGGAACGTCCCCACAGTGCACTAGGATGGAAAACCCCGGAGGAATTCGCCCTGAAACACGGGTCCCAAGCGAACTCCAAGGTGCCGTAGAACGCCGGATTTTCCACTTTGAAATGCACCGGTAATCGGGGGTGGGTCAAATCAAGACGGGACTCTCAACCCGATCACTACTCAGATTGGGGGGGGCGTCGGAAGAGCTCCAAGTGGCAGTCGTTCCGGGCGCCAAACAGGCACACGCGAAGGCCGAGGGATCGAATGTGGCATCGCTTACCCTTGGCCGGCTCTTCAAAGCGCGCCCACTCCAACCAGGCATCGTGCGGGCAGCGGCGATCTGCTGCGTTGAGAAGCGGACCAGAAGCCAGTTTGAACGCAGACGCGGGGAGTCGGTCCCTGTTGCGTTCCAAGTATCTGGCGTATCGCCGGAATGGCAGATTGGGATCGCCTTGGGCGTGCAGTTGCTGAAAAAGTACGCACATTTCGAAGGCGGCCTAGGCTTGGGGTTGTCGGCGTACCGTTGGTATGTCCGCTTGACCAATGGGGTAGGCCGCGTTCAGTGCTTACCGGCGAAGCGCACGCTTCCGCAGATGATATGTGAGCGAAGCCTGGATGCAGAAGGCTAGCGCATCGGTAGGCAGTTTCTGCGACAGACCAAAGACAAGCGCGCGATTTCCTTCGAAGGTGAAGTCGTTGGGAAACATACATCTGAAGCTTTCGATGAGCCCGGTTTGACAATGGAAGTACATGGCATACCGATCAGGGAACTTGGCCTTCCAGTCCATGCGAACGGTGCTGCCGCTCTTGGTCTGGGCGGTGAGGTAAGCAGGCTCTCCCCACTTCAGTGTTTCCTGCAACGGGCCTACACCATCGACGTTCTTGGCGGTCACAAAGACAAGCTCTCGTAGTGCAAGCATCTTCCTTCGCACGACGGGAGGGTACGACTGGAAGTGTGCCGCAACGGCGGGATCTGCGAAGGGCTTCATGAGCATTCTCGAGCAGAGGTTCTTGGCCTTTGGTTCGGCTTGGCATTGGAGTGACGTCACGCCGGTAGGGTTCTGGTTTGGATGGACGAGGCCACCATTGAGGAGCTGGAAAGGTCGCCAGGCAAATGCTGCGCAAGAAAGACCACGTCATCTAGCGCCTCGTCTGCACCATGAGAGGCCGTAAGCACGAAGTATGGAGTTGAGCCGTCACCGACGCACGCCTCGTCGATTGCGTCCTCAATCTTGGCTGCGTCAACGCCGTTAACCCCTACATACCTGACTCCTTGGCGTATCCAATCTGCGACCAGCACGTCGAGATCAGGTGGATAGCTTTGCAGTGAATGCAGAACGATCTTGTGAGGAGCCGTCATTGAGTTCCACGGCCGGAGTTGAGCCGACCCGTGGCGGGTCGGTATCAACCATTCCTCAGGCGGCATCCCCGCTCAATTCGCATGATCGCGCGCTCACGAAATGCAAGAAACAATGGAAATGCGAAAGCCAAACCAACGCCAAAGCTAAGAACTGCATATGCCGCCGGCCATTTCACGCCAATACGCTTTGACTCTCGAAATGCCCAGGGGGAAAACACAAGCACGGAGAAGTAGATGTCAACAGTAATTGCCGTTGCAGCTGGATTGACCGTAGCGCTTTGGAGATGGGGGCCGAACTCGATGTTGCCGCTTCCGACGAAGTATGAAGGTTGTAGTACCAGGTCGCGATCAATCCGATGACGGATAAGAGAAGATAAACAGTAACGATGGTTCTTGATTTGGGCATACATGTCCCAACAATGTTACCCAATGTGGTCCAACGCCCGAGTTCAGCCGGCCTACGTAGTGGCGCCGGTGCCATACCGAGCTTAACCTGCCATGTTGCCGGCGTAACAAAGGAAGTTCCGCTTGAGTGAACTGTTTGGCGGCGCTGCCACATATGGAGACGGCGAGGATGAGCGCAGCAAACAGAAAAGAGGCCAGAGCCTGCTTGCGCTATTGGGACAGCCGATGACCGGCGGCATTCTCCCGCGCGGCGATTCTCTCAACCAACGTATCGATCGCCGTCTCCATGGCGCGCGCGGTTTGGTCACCACTCTGGTTGGTGATGACGAAGATACCAAGGTCGTACTTCGGGATGATGTAGATATAGCATTGCGAACGGGGCACGCCGCCATGGTGGGCGTAGTAAGTGCCTTTCAAGCGGTCGCCGCTGACGATGTTCCAGAAATAGCCGATGCTGAACTCGGGATCGAAGTTGACCAGCGTACGATGGGATTCCTCTACGGCTGGCCCGTTGGCCAGTTGGAATATCAGGTACTTCGCCATTTCCGGAACGGTTGCCTTCACGTTTCCGGATGCACCCCAGGGCAGCTGCGGCATCGGCGTGGTCGGCACCGGATTGTCACTGTGATAGCCAGGCGCAAGCCGGATGACGTCAGCATCATCAAGCCGGATTCTGACATCAGTCATTGCCGCCGAATCTTGCAGGAGCCCGCGCAGCAGCGACTCGTAGTCGCGTTTGTAGACGACTTCCAGGATATGCGCCACCAGTTCGGTTCCGGTACTGGAGTACGAGTACTCCTTTCCGGGCGCGCGGCCAATTTCGACGGCATGCAGGTCTCTGAAGAAGTCAGCCTTACCGTAGTTCGCATAGATGGCATTGAGCTCGCCGGGCGTACGCTGATCGGTGAAGTCGGCGAGGACGGTGTTGGTGCGTTCTGGCAGCATGTTCGGCAAGCCGCTGGTATGCGACAGCAGGTGGCGGACACGGATGGCTTCGTCCTTGTGCTGCAGGTTCGGATAGTCACCTTGCAGATACATCCGTATATCGTCATCCAAGCTGAGCCGGCGTTCCAGAACAGCATTCGCCATCAGTGTCCCGGCCAGCGTCTTGCTCAAGGAGCCGATTTCGTAGAGGGTCGCATCGGTTGGAGGGCCCGGCTTTCCGGTTTCCATATCACCACGATGACGGATGATCTCCTCGCCCCGATATACAACTGCGATCGATGTCGAGTGAAGCAAGGGCTGTTCGATCAGCGTTGCGGCGACCTCGTCGATATCCGCCCCGAGATCTTTCGCCGGCATGGTCGTTCCGGTGCAACCCGCGACCAAGAGTGCCGCAGACAGCGCGGTACAGTTGAGCCACCGCCAGTTTCTAACAGACATCGAAGTCGCTTGCATGCGTCGGTGCTTTCAGAAGAGGTTTGAAAAGTCGGCTTAGGGTAGCCGATTGCCGAGTGGGTAGAAGGCTTCAGTGGTTCTGGATCTATAGACGCCATCTTCCAGGTACATCAACTGGGCGCCGCCCCATAGTGTGTCCGGGAACTTCGTAAGTTGCTCTATCTGTGCATTGATATGTGGGAAAGTGATCAGATCCATTGCTGCATTGGTACTGAGCCACCTGATCTCCTCAATTATTTCTGGTGCTCTCGCTTCGCCGCTTTCAACCCTGGTTGAGTACACCAGCCTCGTTGAGATCTCATTGTTCTGATCGGTTCTGAGCGTGAACACTCCCCTTAAGCTTGGAGCGGAAATCTTCAGTCCATAGCTACCCGCGAGCTCATCAAGTCCTTCCTTGATGGTTAGGCGATTGTCTTGATACCAGCCGGGTGTTACCCAGCGGGTTGAGTTCTTGACCTTTACAACCATCATTTCATTCTTCTCGTTGAACACAAGCAAACGATGGAAGGTGGATGGTTTTGACTCCTCCTGGGCGAGAACTGGCTGGGAGAAAAGTGCAAGAAGTAACAGTAGCAATTTCTTCAAAGTAGCCTCCATGGATGTTCTGCGGCACAAGGTTGGGATTGGGCCGGCCTGGGTAGCGTGCTTGGCTTGAGTGAACTTTCAGGCACCAGCCGCACGCCATACGAAATAGGCGGTTGTTGATGCTACCGCCAGTGTGCAAAAGCCGATCGCACACGCTGCGTCAGCTGAAATATTCCGAGGGGGTGGTCGCCCAGAATGACTCTTGGACGTCTTTCGGTGCTTGAAGTCCCAGGGTTCGACACTGTAGTAGCCGAACGAGAAGACTGGGACGACGAGCCGGCCAATAATGTAACCGAGACCATACAGCACGACCTCGAAGGCACCACGGAAGATGATCTCTGTGAGCAGACTTGCGGGCATGTTTTGGGGCTCAACTCAAGGGTTAAGCCGCGCCGCGAAGCGGCGCTGGCTAGAGTGAATCGTCAGCCCTCAGCTGGGGCCGCCCGTACTATTCCGAAGATCGCGCGGAAACGCTCTCCAAGGGTCTCTTCCTTGAAGTCTTTGAACTCGCCGGCGTCAAAGAAGACGCCGTGACAGAAGCCGCAAGACTCGTACGAGATATGCGGCTGGCCCGCCACCACCATGCCAAACAGCGGCTGCTGGTCCTTGGGGCACTTGCCTGCTCCGGTGTTGGATGGAACGTTGCTCTTGGGCGAATAGTCGATGCGCTCGGAACCATCGAGTTGTTTGAGTTCCTCATGCTCGAAGGCATCAAACCATAGACCTCCGCAGCCGGAACATCGATCGATCTCCACGTTCTCGTGAACAATCGGCTTTAGTTCTGAGTCGCACTTCGGGCACTTCATTTGAGTTTCTCCATGAGGGAAAGTTTGGGAATCAGGCCGGGACGTGAGGCGGCCTCCGCTTGAGTGAACTGGCAGATCACATCTCCCCGAAGAACGAAGAGATGTCGAAATAGATACGGCGGGTCTCGCCTGTGGGTAGCTGGATTTCAATGAGGTCCATTGGGGACGGCCTCATGAGTAGCGATTGGGACTCAATCGTCGCTCCAGGGTAGTTCCGATCGACCCAGGCCTTTTCCTCTCCAATGCTCGATACTTTGACTGCGGTCTTGGTGGTTAGGCCGTCGCCACTGAAGCTCGAGGTATCGCTGCGATTGACCGATGTCGAGTTACAGCCGGCGAGCAGAAGCGAAAGCATTGCGATGACGATTACGCGATTCACGAATCCCTCCATGTGATCCAGCTCTGGAACTGGGCCGACCCGCGCAGCGGGTTCGGATTGAGTGAACTGTTAGGCCCCAAACCGCTGCACTAGAGACTTGCATGCTGGCAGTGCGCGCGACGCTGCCCATGGGATTGCAGATTGTATCTCTGGCTCCAGTCTTGCCGATGCGTCTGGCGCCCAGTGCTTCCGGGAAGCTCCAACTGGCAGGGCGTCAATCTCTGACGAGATCATGGCAAAGGCCAAGAAATCTGGATCGGACTCATCCACCTCAATCTGGCAGCGGAGAGCGGCGAGAGAATGGCACCCTTCCAGGATAGGAATCTCGCCAGAGATGACCCCGGCCGCTATCTTGGCTGCTTCTTGACGAGCGGACTGTACGTATTTTTCGTGTGTCATGTGCTCAGCCATTGGGGCTTAACTCTGGAATTAAGCCGCGCCGCATAGCGGCGTCGGCTTGGAAGAGCTATTAGGTGTGGGCTACTGCCACGCCAGCGCTTCGGCGTTGCCTGTTGCCTTGTCAACCGTTACGGTGAATCCCTTGCAGTCAAAAGTCCACTCCTGGCTACAAGTTGAGTAGTCGAATGACCAGACAGAGTTCATTGGGCCAGCGAATCCGGACGGGCCGGTGTTGGTTGGTTCCCCAAACTTGCTCAAGTCATATCCCACTCTGGTTGCTTTGGCATTGGCGATAAGTACCGCCTCATGGCGAGAATCCAGCCAGGCGACGTGCTTGTCTGCGGGAGCGCTGTTGGCCGCGCAACCTGCAGTAATTAGCATGGTGGACGTGGCAATAGCCAGCAATGCTGCTCTCATGCCCAACTCCGGAATTGAGCCGAATCGCGAAGCGAGTTCGGCTTGAAAGAACTGTTAGGCCTCGCTTGGCGTGGCAAGGTAGGCGCAGAGGCTTGATGCTCCTGCGACAAGCTCAACTATCTCAGATTGCTGGCCGTCTGGATCGGTGAACTCAAGCCGAGCTCCATCCGTATGCCCCTGCTGATTGGTCATGAGCCAAGTCCACTGCAACGGTTTGCCGATGCAAGAGGTCCATGGAGCATTTAAGGTTTGGCGGGAGGGACCTGAGTATGAGCCAGCAGTGACTGCAATTGTGTCGTCGTCAGCTATTGCAGAAAGAACGATCGTAGGCATGTCGAATTGTAGCTCTACAGCCATGATGAGCGGATAGTTGGGATCAAGCAGGATCTCCCGAACGTGTCGGAGATTGCCGTCGTAATATCAAGCATTTCTGAGCAGTTCTAGCATGCGGTTGGTGGACTAACTCTGGAATTTTGCCGACCCGCGAAGCGGCGTCGGCTTGAATGAACTGTTAGGCCGCACCGTAGCGAACTTTGCGCCTGCGGTAAACGGCTACTGATACAACTGAGAACACTACGCAACCCAGCAAAGGAACCCAAGCAAGTCCGACGAAATTTTGTACAGCCGCCAGGCCCTGTGAGGGCTCTTGCCCAAGCCCGATGCCGTCGCGAAATTGCCAGCATGCCCAAGCCCAAGCTAGCAATGAGAGACTAGAGCAAGTTAGCGCGGCTCGAAGGGATGCCAGCGAACGGCGGGCCGTAAGCCATACAAGACAGGCTAAAGAAGCGAGCACTGGAACAAGCAGAATTAGAAGAAAATAGCTCATCTTTCTAGGCGGCCTAACGCCGGAATTGAGCGGAGCCGCGAAGCGGCGTCGGTTTGAATGAATTGTTAGGCCCCGCTGCGCGCCTAGTGAGCCAGCCCGAGAATGCATTGAGGCGAGCCAAGAGCCCCGCCGTGTTTTCACAAGAGCCTGCCTCGGAGAACACAAGCTCATTGGACGGTTGGTCCATGACCAGTATGTCTAGGCAATGCGCATGATCCCAGGCAGTAATGTCAACCAAGAGATCCTCTGTCTGGTACCAAGTCGATAGGGTCTTAGCGGGAAGCTCAAGCCGTTCAAACTTGAGCTGCCTAAGGCCGAGCTGTTCGTGATTTGCAAGGAGCCACGCTGAAACAAAGGCTCTCGCAGTCTCTAAATTGGAAGTCTCGGTCATGCTCGATCCGGGGCCTGACGCCTGAATGAAGCCGAGCCGCGAAGCAGCGTCGGCTTGAATGAATTGTTAGGCAGCGAAGGCCGAAGCGCTACCAGCCCCGAGCTGCCGTCAGAGAAGACCTGTGGCTCGCACTCCACAAGCTCTCCCGATTGGAACTGCCACTCCTCGTCGCTCGGAACAGTGTCTAAAAGCTCATACACGGCCCCCTGGACGTGGTGAGCTTGAACGGGGCGCCACACGGGAGTGGCCTCGCCGAGCAGTGCGACATAGACAAGTGGCATTGAATTCTCCCGTGCTGCCTAACTCTGGAATTAAGCCGCGCCGCGAAGCGACGTCGGCTTGAATGAACTGTTAGGCGCGAAAGCCATGCTGGCTGTGAACTCAAAGTCCCCAGATTGCATCTCGAAGCGCCTCCCATAAATCCTTAAGTTTCTTTCGGCTTCCCATGAAGAAAAGGACTCGCACTAGCTGTATCAGCGCGGCGACTAGAAGAACAAGGAATCCAATCAGCCCAATTGCATCCCTAAATAAGATTCCTGCGATGGCGAGGACTACAAGTGCTGCCAGAACGGCTAGGTCGGACTTCCGCATTTCTCTTTGCGTAGCAGTGGTCATCGCGCCTAACTCCGGAATTAAGTTGGGCCGCGAAGCGGCGTCGGCTTGAATGAACAGTTAGGCGGCTGTGGCCACTTACCGCCCCCGGGCCAATGCTGCCTTGCTTGTGCAACCCAACGTAAGCCGATCATGCCACAGCTCGCGGGATGGAGCTTGCCTGGGAAACCTTACCGAGCGTTGCCGCCGAAGTGCGATGAAATGATTGCGGCAGAGCAGTGGGGCGTAAGACGAAGTGGCGGGCTTGCCGATGCCAGGAACAGTGGGAACTGTTACCCGGAGCCGACCGGTGAATTGCTGATACTGCTGCCGAAAGAAGAAGGGCCAGCCAACCAAACCCAGCGCCGCCTAACGCCTGAATTAAGCCGACCCGCGAAGCGGGTTCGGCTTGAATGAACTGTTAGGCGCCTCCTAGTACGGCCGGGCAACTGACGGTTGACTCAAGACGGTAACTCCCGGGGAAGTCATGCGGTATCGGTTGCCCGATGAGGAACTTTTGGATGGGCTCGATTGCACCAAATTTCCCGGCTCCCCCCGGATATTGAAAGTCATCGGTGACATCAATGACAGATTGGTCTCCTCTGACTAGCTCCAAGCTAGGCGTGTCCTTGGTGACTGCTGCCAAGTAGTAGCGTCCTACCGCTAGCTTTGGAGCGCAGCAAATGCCAGTTGGATAGAGAATTCCTGAAGCAATTGGAGCGTCACCTTTGAGGGTGCGGACTACGTTGATGCGACCTCGCACGTTACCGGTGTATGAGTTTTCATCGGTTAGCTCGAGCGACGTAACTCGAAATACATAGATCCTTGTTGCCTCGCTTAGGTTCTCTCGGAATGTTGGAGTGGTCGGCTGCGGGCACGCCGCGATAGGCATGGAAAGTGTTGCCAATGAAAGCAGAAATGCGATCCTTGCAATGAACATGATCAAGGCACCTAACTCTGGAATTAAGCCGACTCGCGAAGCGAGTTCGGCTTGAATGAACTGTTAGGCGGCTGCAGCCAATTGCATAACCCATGGCCAACGCTGCCCTGCTTGTACAACC
>NZ_JBRREG010000135.1:0-9399 GCF_056760155.1 Stenotrophomonas sp. STEN022 | reverse complement strand
GTGCTTGGCGCTGGCGCGGGACCTGAAATCCCTAGCCATGCTCGGCCGGGGCTTCCCCCGAAACAAATCCGCGGCTCAGTTTGGGGCAGGGGCGTACGCCGCGAAGCCAAGGCAAGATCAGAAGCGATAAAGCCAACCCCTCCCCAACCCTCCCCTTGGCCTTCGGCCAAAGGGAGGGCGCAACAACAGGTCACATTCCGACCGTAACCACGTCCCTGGTCCTAATGACTTCCGGCGCATTGCCCGGAGCCCGGCTGTAGCTGAATGTGACAGCCATCATCCAAGGAGAGGTTCGGTCCCCATGCTGCAGATCCGAGGTTTGTCGAAGACCTACGCCAATGGCGTACACGCACTGAAAAACGTCGATCTCGACATCCCGCGCGGCATGTTCGGGCTGCTCGGCCCCAATGGCGCCGGCAAGTCCTCCTTGATGCGCACCCTCGCCACACTGCAGGAAGCCGACACCGGCAGCGCCACCCTGACCACCGCCGATGGCGCCAGCATCGACATCCTGCGCGACAAGGACGCGCTGCGCCGCAAGCTGGGCTACCTGCCTCAGGATTTCGGCGTCTATCCCAAGGTCAGCGCACTGGACCTGCTCGACCATTTCGCCGTGCTCAAGGGCCTGACCGCACGAAAGCAGCGCATGGAAGTGGTCGAAGCACTGCTGCAGCAGGTCAACCTCTGGGATGCACGCAAGCGCAAGCTCGGCACCTATTCCGGTGGCATGCGTCAGCGTTTCGGCATCGCCCAGGCGCTGCTGGGCAATCCGCAGTTGGTGATCGTCGATGAGCCCACCGCCGGCCTGGACCCGGAAGAACGCAACCGCTTCCTCAACCTGCTCGCCGAGATCGGCGAGAACGTGGCGGTGATCCTGTCCACGCACATCGTCGAGGACGTCACCGACCTGTGCCCGACCATGGCCATCATGAACAAGGGCGAGGTGCTGCTGACCGGGCGCCCTGCTGATGCCATCAATGCCCTGCAAGCGCAGGTCTGGCGCAAGCAGGTGGCGAAGACCGCGCTGCCTGATTACGAAAGCCGTTTCACCGTGCTGTCGACGCGACTGGTTGGCGGCCACCCGGTGATCCACGTATTCGCCGACAACTGCCCTGAAGCAGGCTTCGAACCGGTAGCGCCGGGTCTGGAGGACGTCTACTTCCAGCGCCTGCGCCTGCAGGCGCAGGCCGCCTGACGGAGACGACCATGACCCTCGCCTTCCTGCGCTTCGAGCTGCGCGAGCAGTTGCGTTCTCCCTTGTTGTGGCTGCTTGCGGTGCTGTTCGCCCTGCTTGCCTTCGGCGCCGCCTCCAGCGATGCCGTCCAGATCGGTGGCGGCATCGGCAACGTGCACCGCAATGCACCCTCGGTGATCGCCAGCTTCATGACCTCCTTCACCCTGCTCGGGTTGCTGGTGGTTACCTTGTTCGTCAGCAACGCATTGCTGCGCGACTTCGAACTGGGCACGTCCGAGCTGGTGTTCTCCAGCCCGATCAAGCGCCGCGACTACCTGCTGGGGCGGCTTGGCGCGGCCCTGCTGGCCAGCCTGCTGATGTACGTGATCATCGGCATCGGGTTGTTCATCGCCCAGTTCATGCCGTGGATCGATGCCGCGCGGCTGGGGCCGGTATCACTGCGGCCCTATCTGTGGTCGTTCGCCTTCATGGTGCTGCCGAACGTGCTGTTCACCACCGCCCTGCTGTCCGTGCTGGCGGTCACCACCCGCAACATCCTGTGGGTCTATATCGGCGTCATCGTGTTCTTCGTGCTGTACGGCATCAGCCGCGCCCTGCTGGCCGACATCGACAACATGCGCATCGCCTCGCTGCTCGATCCACTGGGCATGCGTGCGATGAGCCATGCAACGCGCTACTGGTCGGCCGAAGAGCGCAACACCGGCCTACCTGCGTTCACCGGCTACCTGCTGGAGAACCGCGTGCTGTGGCTGGCGGTGACCGGCGCCCTGTTCGCCGCGACGTTCGCCCTGTTCCGCACCGAGCGCAGCGGTACCGGCCGCAAGCGGGGCAAGAAGGTGACCAGCGTCGCCACCACCGACGGCAAACGCAGCAATGTGGTTGCACCCAAGGTCACTCCCAGCTTCAACGCTGCAACCGGTTGGCGGCAGCTGCTGCGCCAGGTCGGCTTCGATGCGCTGGGCGTGTTCCGCAGTGCGCCGTTCCTGGTGCTGCTGGTACTGGGCATGGCCAACTTCATTCCCAGCGCCCTGCACCGTCAGACCATGTACGGCACACCCAGCTGGCCAGTGACCTCGCAGATGCTGGAAGCGCTGCAGGGTAGCTACAGCTTCCTGTTGATCATCATCGTGCTGTTCTATGCCGGCGAGCTGGTCTGGCGTGAACGCAGCGCACGCATCGCCGGCATCAGCGATGCCATGCCGGTGCCGAACTGGGTGCCGCTGCTGGGCAAGTTCCTCACCCTGATCGCGGTGGTGTTCGCGTTCCAGGCCGTCGGCGGACTCACTGCCATCATCATTCAGTTGAGCAAGGGCTACACCCAGATCGAGCCGGTGCTGTACTTCAAGACATTGGCGCTGGACTCGGTGGTCTACATCCTGATGGGCGGCATGGCCTTGGTGCTGCAGGTGCTCAGCAACAACAAGTTCATGGGTTACGCGCTGCTGATCTTGCTGCTGATCGGGCAGTCGGTGCTGGGCATGCTCGACTACACCCAGAACCTGTACAACTTCGGCAGCTGGCCGAATGCGCCGTACTCGGACATGAATGGCTACGGTCACTTCCTGACCGGGCAACTGGCCTTCCAAGGCTACTGGGTGCTGTTCCTGCTGGTATTGCTGCTGCTGTGCGCCGCCCTGTGGGCGCGTGGCGTGGACTCGGGTTGGCGGCAGCGCCTGCGCCTGGCCAGGCAGCGCCTGCGCGGCCCGTTGGGTGCAGGCCTGGCGGCGGCGGTGCTGGCCTTCATCGCCTGCGGCGGCTGGCTGTACTGGAACACCAACATCCGCAATGAATTTGTCTCGCCGGACCAGCAGCTCGACCTCCAGGCCCGCTACGAGCGCGACTACCGCAAGTACAAGGACCTGCCGCAGCCGCGCATCATCGCCATCGACAACAACGTCGACCTGCACCCGGAAACCCAGTCCGTGCGCATCGACGGCGTCTACCGCGTGCGCAATACCCATGCGACCGCCATCCCCGACATCCACGTCGCGATGGGTGATGACAAGACCCTGGCCAGCATCGAGATGGGCGGCGCCAAGCTGACCACCCACGATGAGGAACTGGGCTACCGCATCTACCACCTAGATGCACCGATGGCACCAGGCGAGGAACGCGATATCCGCTTTACTGTCGACATCCATCCCAACGGCATCACCTCCGACCAGGCACAGACCCAGATCGTCGACAACGGCAGCTTCTTCAACAGCCGTGTACTGCCGGCCTTCGGCTACGACAGCGGCGCGGAAATCAGCGACCGCAACGAACGCCGCAAGCGTGACCTCGGCGAACCGACGCGCATGCCCAAGCTGGAGGATGAGGCCGCACGCGCCAACACCTATATCTCCAACGATTCGGATTGGCTCGATTTCCGCAGCACAATCTGCACCGCACCGGACCAGATCGCGCTGGCACCGGGTTACCTGCAGAAGGAGTTCGAACGCGATGGCCGTCGCTGCTTCAGCTACGCCATGGACCGGCCGATGCTGAACTTCTACGCCTATCTGTCGGCACGCTGGCAGGTGAAAAAGGGCATGTACAAGAACATCCCTATCGAAATCTATTACGACGCCAAGCATCCGTACAACGTGGACCGGATGATCGAGGCGGTGCAGAAGTCACTCACCTACTACGAGGCAAACTTCAGCCCATATCAGCACAAACAATTCCGTGTGATCGAGTTCCCCAGCTACACCGGCACCTTCGCCCAAGCGTTTGCCAATACGATCCCTTACTCGGAGTCGATAGGCTTCATCGCAGACCTGCGCGACAAGGACAGCGTCGACTATGTCTTCTATGTAACCGCGCACGAAGCCGCGCACCAATGGTGGGCCCATCAGGTCATCAGCGCCAACGTCCAAGGCGCAACGATGTTGACCGAATCACTATCGCAGTACTCTGCCCTGATGGTGATGGAGAAGGAATACGGACGCGGCCACATGCGCCAGTTCCTGAAGGATGAACTGGACAGATATCTATCTGGCCGCGGTGGCGAGGATGTCGAGGAACAACCGCTCTATCGCAACGAGAACCAGCAATACATCCACTACCAGAAGGGTTCGCTGGTGTTCTATCGCCTACGCGAGGAAATGGGTGAGGAAGCACTGAACCGCGCCCTGTCCCGCTTCATCCAGGCCAAGGCCTTCCAGCAACCGCCGTATACCACCTCGGCTGAGCTGCTGGAGTTCATCCGCGCCGAAGCCAAGCCCGAGCAGCAGGGTCTGATCACCGACCTGTTCGAGAAGATCAGCTTCTACGACAACCGCGTGGTCGAGGCCAACGCGAAGAAGCGTGCGGACGGCCGCTACGACGTGACCCTGCAGCTGCACGCCGACAAGCGCTACGCCGACGGCATGGGCAAGGAGACCGCAGGCACGCTGGACGACTGGATCGAGGTTGGTGTGTTCGCCAAGGGTGCCTCCGGCAAGGAACGTGATGAGAAGGTGCTGTACCTGCAGCGCCACCACATCACCGCCGCTGCCCCGAGCATCACCGTTACCGTCGACCAGAAGCCCGATGAAGCCGGCTTCGACCCGTACAACAAGCTGATCGACCGGGTTTCGGCCGACAACCGCAAGCGGGTGACGGTGCAGTAGGCGAAATGCGAGCCACGCCCGGCGTGAGGCCCTCTCCCGCCCGCGGGAGAGGGGTTGGGGTGAGGGCAGCTTTTGAGGCATTGTCGGGAAAGCCGCTGCCGAGCATGGCTCGGCACTACCTCAAAGCCCCTCTCCCGCTTGCGGGAGAGGGGTTGGGGTGAGGGCAGCTTTGGAAGCATTACCGGGAAAGCCCCTGCCGAGCATGGCTCGGCACTACATGTCGCAAATCTGCTGCACTGCGGATTCCGTACGGGACCGAATGCGGTTACATTCGGCCCGTAACAGCGCCGCCGGCAGCTGACCAAACCCACCCTGGGAGGGGACACATGCGTACGACTTTCAAAACCCTGTTGCTGGCCCTGCCGCTGCTGGCCGCCGGCTTCTCCGCCAGCGCCAGTGACAGCGCAGCGGGCCGCTGGCGCACCATCGATGACGAAACCGGCCGGGTGAAGTCCATCGTCGAGATCAGCCAGGCCGCCAATGGCACGCTCAGCGGCAAGGTGCTGCAGGTGCTGCAGTCCGAGCAGGGCCCGCACCCGGTCTGCAACAAGTGTGAAGGCACCAACAAGGGCAAGCCGATCGAAGGCATGACCATCCTCTGGAATGTCCGCCCGGACGGCGCCAACAAATGGGCCAACGGCACCATCCTGGACCCGGCCAAGGGCAAGACCTACAGCTCCAAGGTCGCGCTGGTGGACAACGGCCGCAAGCTGGATGTCTCCGGCTGCATCGCCTTCATCTGCCGCACCCAGACCTGGCTGCGCGACCAGTAAGCCGCTCAAAGCCCCTGCTTGGAAGCCCCTCTCCCGCCTGCGGGGTGAGAGGAGCAGTTTGCGAACCATGGTTCGCTGCTCGTCGAACGACCTTGCGCCAGCCCAAGGGCCGGGGCGCGGAGCGGGGGCTGGGGTGAGAGGAAGCTTCTAGCCAGGTAAAGTCAAAAGCTCCCCCTCATCCGCCCTTCGGGCACCTTCTCCGCTAGCGGGAGAAGGGAAGGCGCTGGCTCCGCTCCTTGCCTGCCAGGCACCTCACCCGCCCTTCGGGCATCCCCACCTCCGCGGGGACAGGCTCTTCTCCCGTAAACGGGAGAAGGGAAAGATCAGCAGCCCCGGCCTCCGGGGCTGCTTCTTTCCGGCCATGCGATAATCCCCGGTCCCCTGCCGCAAACCATCGCCATGACCCGCAACGCCCTAGTCACCAATGCCCTGCCCTACGCCAACGGCCCGCTGCACCTCGGCCACCTGGTGGGTTACATCCAAGCCGACATCTGGGTGCGTGCGCGGCGAATGATGGGCGAGAAAGTCTGGTACGTCTGCGCCGATGACACCCACGGCACGCCGATCATGCTGGCCGCGGAGAAGGCCGGGGTGACCCCGGAAACCTTCATCGCCAACATCCAGGCTGGCCATGAGCGCGATTTCGCCGCCTTTGGCGTGGATTTTGACCACTACGACTCGACCAACTCGGCCACCAACCGCGAGCTGACCGAGGCGCTGTACGCCAAACTCGACGCCGCCGGCCATATCAGCCGTCGCTCGGTGGCGCAGTTCTACGACCCGGCCAAGGGCATGTTCCTGCCCGACCGCTACATCAAGGGCACCTGCCCGAACTGCAAGTCGCCCGACCAGTACGGCGACAACTGCGAAGTCTGTGGCGCCACCTACGGCCCGACCGACCTGATCGAGCCGAAGTCGGTGGTGTCCGGCGCCACCCCGGAAATGCGTGATTCGGAGCATTACTTCTTCGAAGTCGGCCGCTTCCAGGAGTTCCTGCGCGAATGGCTGGCCGGCGACGTGGCCCTGCCCGGCGTGAAGGCCAAGCTCGCCGAGTGGCTGGATGCCGAGGGCGGCCTGCGCGCGTGGGACATCTCGCGTGATGCGCCCTATTTCGGTTTCGAGATCCCCGGCGCACCGGGCAAGTACTTCTACGTGTGGCTGGACGCGCCGATCGGCTACCTGTCCAGCTTCAAGAATCTGTGTGCCAGGACCGGCGACGACTTCGATGCCGTGCTCGCCGCCGACAGCAACACCGAGCTGCACCACTTCCTCGGCAAGGACATCGTCAACTTCCACGGCCTGTTCTGGCCGGCGGTGCTGAAGGGCAGCGGCCTGCGCACCCCGACCAAGCTGCACGTCAACGGTTACCTGACCGTGGACGGCGCCAAAATGAGCAAGTCGCGCGGCACCTTCATCATGGCCCGCACCTACCTGGATGCCGGCCTGGCACCGGAAGCACTGCGCTATTACTTCGCCGCCAAGTCCTCCGGCGGCGTCGACGATCTCGATCTGAACCTGAGCGACTTCACCGCCCGCGTGAATGCCGATCTGGTTGGCAAGTTCGTCAACCTGGCCAGCCGCTGCGCCGGTTTCATCGCCAAGCGCTTCGACGGCAAGCTGGCCGACGCGCTGCCGGACCAGGCCCAGTACGATCGCTTCATCGCTGCGCTGGCGCCGATTCGTGAGGCCTACGAGCGCAACGACGCGGCCGCCGCCATCCGCCTGACCATGGCGCTGGCCGATGAAGCGAACAAGTACATCGACGACACCAAGCCTTGGGTCATCGCCAAGCAAGAGGGTGCCGACGCCGAACTGCAGGCGGTCTGCACCCAGGGCCTGAACCTGTTCCGCGTGCTGGTCACCGCCCTCAAGCCGGTGCTGCCAGCCACGGCGCTGCAGGCCGAGGCTTTCCTCAATGCACCGGTTCACGGCTGGGACGACATCACCGCCCCGCTGACCGCACACAGCATCGCCGCCTACGTGGCGCTGTTCACCCGTATCGACACGAAGATGATTGACGCAATGACCGACGCCTCCAAGGACACCCTCGCCGCCCAGCCCGCCACCGAGGCCAAGCCGGCCAAGGCTGAGAAGCCCGCCAAGGTCGAAGTGAAGGCCGAGGCCAAGGCCGAAGGTGAAGCTTCCGCGTATATCGGTATCGATGATTTCGCCAAGCTCGACCTGCGCATCGGCAAGGTGCTGGAATGCGGCTTCGTCGAAGGCTCGGACAAGCTGCTGCGCTTCCTGCTGGATGCCGGCGACCTCGGCCAGCGGCAGATCTTCTCCGGCATCCGCGGCAGCTATGCCGAAACGGAAGCACTGGGCGGCCGCAACGTGGTGATCATCGCCAACCTGGCGCCGCGCAAGATGCGCTTCGGCCTCAGCGAAGGCATGATCCTGTCGGCCGGCTTCGACGGCGGCGCGCTGGCGTTGCTGGATGCCGATGGCGGTGCACTGCCGGGCATGCCGGTTCGCTGACGCCGGGAGTCGAATAGGGAGAGTCGGGAGTCGTAGAAGCAGGCGCATGGCTTCATCACTCCCGGAGCTTCCCGGACCGACCATGTTTGCAGAAGAACGAAAGCCGTAGCGATGAAGGGAATCACGACGCTGGCGATTCCCAACTCCCAACTACCCATTCCCGGCACTCATGCAACTCGCCCTCTTCGACTTCGACCACACCATTACCGTCTGTGACACCTACAGTCGGTTCCTGCGTCGTGTGGCCACGCCGGAGCAGCGCGCGCAGGGGTGGTGGCGGGTGGGGCCGTGGGTATTGGCGTATCGGCTGAAGCTGATCTCGGCCCAGCGCGTGCGTCGTCGTGTCACCGCCCAGGTCTTCACCGGCCGCCATGCCGGTGAAGTCAGCCAGATGGCACGCGACTATGCCCGCGAGCACCTGCCCGGCATGGTGCGCCCGGAGATGCTGGAGCAGATCCAGTGGCACAAGGCGCAAGGCCACACCGTGGCGGTCGTGTCCGGTTCGCTCGATCTGTACCTGCAGCACTGGTGCGAACAACAGGGCCTGCAGATGATCTGCAACCGGCTCGAAGTGCAGGACAACCGCTTCACCGGCCGCTACGCCGAGGGCGACTGCGGCGCGCGCAAGGTGACCTTGATCCGCCAGCGCTTCGACCTGGGCACCTACCAGCGCATCCATGCCTACGGCGACAGCGGCGAAGACAAACCTATGCTGGCGCTGGCGCACGAGCGCTGGTATCGCGGCAAATGCTTGACCTGAGCCCCACTCCCGCCAGGAGAGAGGTTGAGGTGAGAGCAAACAGCAGGACTCTCCAATGAATACCCAACCCTCATCAGACGCTGCACGCCACCCACTCCCGCAGGGAGAAGGAAGGGCCGCGCTGGTCGAACGCCTCGATCGGCTGCTGCCGCAGACCCAGTGTGGGCAATGCGGTTATGACGGCTGCCGCCCTTATGCCGAAGCCATGGCCGCTGGCAATGCCGGTATTGATCACTGCCCGCCGGGTGGTGACGCTGGCGCGCGTGCACTTGCCCGCCTGCTGGATGTTCCGGCCCTTCCCTACGACCGCAGCCGTGGCGAGCACAAACCGGCGCAGGTCGCGGTGATCGTCGAAGCCGACTGCATCGGCTGCACCAAGTGCATCCAGGCCTGCCCGGTCGATGCCATCGTCGGCGGCGCCAAATACATGCATACCGTACTGGCCGACCTGTGCACCGGCTGCGAGCTGTGCATCCCGCCCTGCCCGGTGGATTGCATCGAGCTGCAGGCTGTCCCGAACCCCGGTTTTGTGGGGGGGGGGGGGGTGGCGGCGCCCAGGGTCTGCAGCGCGAGGGGGCGGCGCGCCGGGGGGCGCGGCCA
>NZ_JBRREG010000134.1:0-9504 GCF_056760155.1 Stenotrophomonas sp. STEN022 | reverse complement strand
TGGCCGCCAGTTTGGCGATACGTTCGTCCAGGGCGCGGTGTTCGGCCCGCAGCTCGGCGATGCGCTGGTTCAGCTCGTGGATTGGCGGCAGCTCGGACATGCCGCCAGCTTGGCCGGTCAGCGCGGCCAGTTTACGTACAGCTGGTTGCCCAGCAGCCTGCCATCGGCATCGCGTGCATCCACCCGCAGCCAATGCTGCTCGCCGTCCGAACGCCAACGCAGCAGCGTCAGCTGGTTGAGGACTTCCTTTCATGGAGCGAGCAGCCGGAGGGCATCACGTTCGAGCAGTGGTGCGAATGTCGGCAGCGGCAATGCGTGTGGGGCGTGACGTATTCCTTCGACTAGGAAGCAGCCTGCCGGCCATCGGCCGGGGCAGGCTGCGTTTCCGGGTCGGCGATCGGCCGGCAGGTGCCACGGATCAAGCCTTGGCCACCATTTTCGTGGTCCACATGGCGCTCCTCGAATTCCCCGGCCGAGCGATCGTAGATGAAGGTGCGCGTCATCAGCAGCATTTCGCCGCCATCGGAGTACAGGTGCGAAACCTGTGTGTAGCGGTCACCCTCCACCAGCAACGGCGATGGCGTGCGTTGTGGCTCCCACAGGTGTGGTTGCCAATGTCGGCCTGCGCCCGCATGCAGCTGCTTGATGTCGTTCCAGAACCACATACGGTGGTTGGCGATCTTGATGACCCAGCCGCTATGGACCTGCTTGCCGGTGCCTCCCAGCCCTGGCGTGCTGCACTCCATTACCAGTGTTGGCTCCGGCGGAGGTAGGTCGCAACGGCCGCTCTCGGCCTCGCACCACGGCCACTCGCGCTCGGTGGCAACCTGCGCTAGTTGCCCGTAAACCGGCACAATGCCTGCGCCCGCACCGCGAAAGAACCCCTCCATGAAGCGGCCGGCCTTCAGTTCCTGGTAGTCGTGCCACGCGTTCGGGCCGGGCATTGGCCGTACGCCCGGTGCGGTGCAGTTCAACGTAAAGCGCAGCGGCGTGCCCTTTGCGAGGGTGCCACGAAAATCCCGCAGTACGGTTGCTTCCACCTCGCAGTTTGCCCGTGCTTGCCCGCGCAGCAGCGTTACCTGCACCAGCCGCACCTGCAGGTGGTGCGGCGCCTGTTCGCGTGCCTGTTGGTAGTACTCCGATGCCAGGGCGGCATGTGCGGTCGGCGCGGCAAGTGTTGCTGCCGCCAGTGTTGTCCTCAAGGCCATCCACTTCATGTGCAGCGCCCATTGCCGGCTTCGTACAGCACCTTCCCGGTGGACAATTCCACGTGCAACTCACCGTTGTCGTAGGTGTTGATCAGCAACGCGCTGTCGTCTTGGCTCAGCCTCGGCTTGCGGCAGCGCCACCATGTTGATGAAACCGACGCCGGTGCCTTGGCCGCCGCTTCCGCGCCCAGTAGTTCGTCCAGCGTGAACTGCAGCCGTGGCCTGCCATCTGCCGCATACACGGCCAACACCATGCCTTGCCCCATCTGCGCCCACTCGTCCAGCGCGATCAACTCGCCCTGCCCGGTCAACAACACCTCCACAGGGGCAATGCGGTTACTCAATGGGAAGCGGGTTTTCAGCGCGTACTGCGCGTTCTTTGCGTCATAGTCATACAGCTCCACGCCGGGCTGCTTGCCGCCACGCAAGCTGCCAGGTGTCACCCGCACCAGCGCCTGGCCATTGCTGCTGGTGACCACCTTCAACGAAGGCGGCGCCCATGAGTCGGCCTGCGCCGCGCCGGCCATCGATAACGCCAATCCGAGCAACAGGCAACGGAAGGAAAAACGCAAAGACATGGCCATCATCCCCATGAAATGAAAAAAGCAGGCAGGGGCCGTTCCCGGTACTCAAGCTGCGGCCAACTTGCGCGCCATCATCTTGACCACGGCATCCCGTATCTTTGCCGACAAAAAAAACGACGGCAGGCTGCCAAGCGCGCCGGAAGTGGAGCGCGGCGGTCGGTCGCTTGCACGCACGTAGTCGAGTATTTGCCGGGCATGTTCACGGTCCCACGCCCATAGCATCTCGCCGCGTATCGACCACTGCCACCACGCATCCTCCGGCCATTCCAGAACGTGCACGAAATGCGCGCAACCCGCCGTGCACTCCACCACGCCACGGTGCAACAACGCATATCCCTGCACATCATCAATGGCGGTGGTCAGGTACTGGTTTGAACTGCCTTTCGGCGCTTGCCACGGCAAAAGCTGAGGGTATCTTTCCGCCACATACCACCCGCCCCAGCGGCGCGTGGGCCTGTCGGCAGCTGGTTCCGTGAGGAACACGAAAGGCTCGCGGAACACGGCTCGCCCGGCGCAGCGGGGGCAGCGGACATCCACAGTGTCACGGCGACTCATTGCATCGCATCCACCGCCACGCAGCGCCCGCTGAATTCCAGCTTCAAGCGCTTGCCGCCATCGGGCACATGCGTGCCGTCGTCGATGCGCAGGTGGTAGACACCGCTGCCAGGCTCCAGCATTTCCTCCCGCCGATAGACCCCGCCGCTGTGCCGGTCGGTGAGGGTGTAGGTCAATACGTGGTGCTGCCGGCCGAAGCGGCATTGCCAATCCTCCACCAGATGCGAGCTCTGCACCTGCCGCCCACACAGCGACGGCCCCCACGCGCTGCCCTCCCATTCCCGCCAACCTTCGTCGGGGGAAACCTGCATCCAGTCGGTGCCATGGCCTTCCGTTTCGCAGCGCAGGGTTTGGGCGGTGGCGTCCGGCATCAGAAGGAATAGCAGGATGCTGGTGGTGGTGGCGGATCGGATTGGCACCGGGCTTCGCTCGGAAGTGTCTCTGGATCCTCTATTCATTCTTGCGTTAAAGCACTGGCTTTGGTGGTTTTGGCTCTTCAGTCTTTTGGCAGCGGCCGGACTTGGTTCTCCACAGTCGTCGACCAATGGGCTGCTCATTCCATCCATTCAAGCCAACCTCATTGATCTTTAACGCTCCGTCGGTTCTGCTGATGGTGTATTCATCAAAGTTCCCAAATGTATGACCATCTACTGTTGAAACTGATTCTATAAACGTCGCGTACTGTCCCGGTGAAAAATGGCAAGTCTGCTTCCACTTGAAGCCGCCGGAAACAACTTCTGGCGCGCAATAATTGGAGCTCCATTGGGATTGATCCTTGTCCCAAAATTGGAGGGATGGATTCTCGTTTGTTCCTGATATCTTTATCGTGAAGGTCGCGCGGTCATTTGCGCTGCATTCAAGTATGGATAGGTAGTTTTCAGAGCCCGAGGAGGTTTGTGCCTGTGAAATAAGTAAAGCTAGAAGGATCGTGCTGTTTAGTTTTCTCATTATATTTGGTCTCCGGTAATATTCCGATCAGGTGGCAAGTGCCTGAGCTGAGGGATGAAACCCGACCTCGCCATGCTTGATATCGCTTGATGTTGAGTTTACTGCGTTTGAATCAATCCGTTCGCCGGTTTTCATCGTTGACCAATACCGCTCACCCTCGTTAATCCATGTACGAAGCAACAGGGTCTCGCCGCTGGAGGCTCTGCAGGAATGCACCAAGTCTTCGACTTGTGCGAACGCAGGTACGCCAAACAAGCAAGAGACGAGGGGGGTTGCTAAGGTCCACAGCATTTTCTATGCGTTCATCACGTGCTGAATTTGAAGCCGATTTATTCGAGGGGTATGCATCCAGTCCACCTAGCCCGACTCACTTATCTGGGTGCCGGCGGCACTGCCCCTCTTGCATGGTCTTGAGCAAGCCGCGCCGGCACGTAAAGCATCAACGCCTCTATCAAGGCCTGCCTTGGGAAATGATTGTTGGTGCCTAGCGCCTTCACTTGCCATGCGTCGCTGGACTCGAAAGGTAGTGAGATGGACCAGTGATCGGCGTGGTAGATGCCCAATAACACGCTGCCGGGAAGCACAGCGTCCTCAAGTAGCAATTGACCATCGTTGCGGTCGTCAATAGCCGACAACGCACCGACAAAGGGCGAAAGAACCGGGTTCGCCCGCCCTTGCGAAGTTACCGCCGCGATGCTGTAGACCGGTACACGATCGGGCATGGCCAGGAACGCCCTACGCACCTGCATTGCCTGGCGGTACGAAATGCTACGCACCCCACCTCCGTCAGCCGGCTTACAAGTGGACCACGGTGCGCTTTTCAGCACCCGCTCATAGAGTCCAGCCGCCTGGTTGGCCAGCGGAGAGCCATTGGCGGTGCCGGCCACTGAGACGAGACCGCCCACCTTCGCCCGCCAGGCCGCCGCCTCCGGCTGGGTCAAGGCCAACATGAAATCGCTCAGGCCCTTGGAGTAGGCGACTACGACAGCGTCGCTGATATTCTTTCCATGCTCGAGCATGTACGCATGTATCTGCCTGGCGTTCTGCGCGGATGATCCACGCCCCGTCACCTTGACAACATGAATGTTATAACCCTTGCGACGCAGGGCCTCATACCCGTCCGAGAACGGTGTAACCCATTGATCGACGCACTCGCCCAAGATTCCCGGAATAATCACCAGCGTAGGCTTCCGCGCAGAATCCGGAACTCGTCCTTTCGCAGCAGTCGGTAACGCTGGTGCCCCCGCAGGATGCCAACTCCACTCTTGGCAATTGCGCGCCTCACCGCCAGTCTCCGCGTACTGGGCACAGAACACAGCCTGGAACTCGCTGCGGGCATCTTCAATGCCTGCGGACTCCCAGCTTGTGCGGATACCCGTGTCTGGGATGTCACTGCCACGCAAGCTGGAGACGGAGGCGCAGCCCGAACCGGCCAAAAGGGCGAGTGCGGCCAGCGAACGAATAGCCAGACCCGATGAGCGGTCTTGTGCACTCATCGTCACAGTCCCCCGATCACATCGCCCAGGTTGAATCGGCGATGCTCATTCAAGCTCGCGCTAGCGGCAATTTCCAGAACACGCTTCTTGTAATTCTCATCTTTCGCGATGCGCTCAGCTATTTTCCGCTCGGCAGCCGCCAGCCTATTGAATCCAACCGTCTGGCTCATACTCCAGCAATTTGTGTAACTGAGCCAGGTTCCGGGTGATTCCCATGTGTCAACTGGCCGATCTAGTACGAGTCCCGCCAGTTTTTCCGCAGCATCTACGTGACGACAAAGTTCGGTTCCCTGAAAGGAAGCGGGACGGTTGTAGCCTATGCTCGGTCGGACGTCGAGCATAGCTTTACTTACTATTGGTACCGACGCTCCAAACTCGATGACGCTGGCTTCCATTGGCCAGTCGGTTGTCGAGCCGATGTTCACTTCGACGCCACCCGAATGCCACTCCACCGGACGCGGCCTATGGGTGTGTGCGGACACATACATCCATTGCCGGCCATTGCGTGACATGACGTTATGCAGACTCGACCGGTCCTCTTCGAGCTTGTTGAACGGATAGTGTCCAGCAAACACAAGCTTTTTCGAACTGTCGGTGCTGATGATGTCCGCAATGTCGTCAATCTGTTTTTTTCCTACGCAAGCGTGAGTGCCAGCGTTGCTGCTCTTGTAATCCAAGCCACCCCGAGCAACCTCACAAGTGGACGTATCGATCAGCACCAATCGATGGCCAGGTTCCAGATCAATTGCTTGGACCAGGTATGAAAGAGATACCCGTTGCAGGTCCCAGTAATTTCCCTCATTTTTTCGAAAAGCCGGCGGATACCACCGACCCAAGAGGCGGTAGTTCAGTGCTTCCAATTTGGTGCCGCTCTTGATCTTGGCTTCGAACGGGTATCCATCTTCGTCGCTGCCGCCCTCAATCGATTGCAACTCTATCCCTAGCGATTTGGCGTACCTGACCATCCACTGTCCCTTGTTCAGGGGCAGGCCATTGCTTGGGCTGGCACAGGCACCTCTCCAACTCGTCCCGCCAATATCCGACTCAGGGTTGGACCACCATGAGGCATCTACAGGCAATTTTTTCCCAACGAAGTTGGCCATCGTCTTGTTAAGTACGCCATCCATCGGCACATAGCTGTTGACCGTACCCATCAGATAACTGTCATGGTTGCCATGTGCTGCCAGAAGGAGTTGATCCGGTCTAAGCCCTGCTTTGATGCTGCCGTTATAACGATCAAGTTCGCTGCTGCAGGCAACATTGGTTGTGTCGCCGAGCATGACCACCAACTTCGACCCCTCCGGTCCCGCCATCTCACTGGCACGGCTGAGGAGTTCAGTGAGCACATAGGGCGCCAGTAGGTTCAACTCAGGCGGGCGTTGCGCAACACCCGCCGCGAAATCTGAAATGATCCATTCTTGCTTGATGCTGCCACCGTAGACATTGTGGATCTGCGGATCGGCAAGGAAGACCGCTGTGGCGTGTCCGTTATCGGCAGAAGCGCGGTCGGAAGCAAAAGCCGCCAGTGCGCAGGCCAAGATATGCCAGAAGCATTTGGTAGAAGTCATGTCCTTCCTCCTGTAGTTGTGGCTCTGAAATTTCTCCATGAATCAGGAAATAGCTCCAGATAAGAAAATATTCTGGGTATCGCCTGGGATATATCCCCGACCTGTGCTTTTCACATCACCACTGCACCACCACGCAGGCTTTGCTGTAGGTGGAACCGTGGACATGTGTACGGCGGTCATCCTCAGCGTCATCGCGGCCGAGCCGGTTGCGGTCAACAATGCGACGGCCGTTGGTGCTGGTATCGGTTATGCCCTGCCGGTCAAGTGCGCGCCGCCAGCGCTTTCTTTCTTCTTCGATCTGGTCGAAATATTCCTGACTGGTGTTGGATTCCAGTTCCGGTCTGGCAATGACGCTGTCGGACACATAACAGGCCCCGCTATCAGAGGACTGCGCCATGCCATATACGTAGATGGGGTCGGCATGGGCCAAGGCCGGCAGTGTGGTTACCGCCAGCAGCAGGAGGAGGGGTAAGGAGTGGTCTATCTTCATGGTGCTTCCCCGGTGGGAATGGTGAAGTGGAGTGGGGACGGGTTTCACGGCCGCCAATGAACAAATACCGGCTCGAAGGCACGGATGGCGCGTTGTTGTTCGGCGGCGCGGCGGTCGCGCTCCATGCGCACGTCCAGCGCCAGCTCGTCATGCCAGCAGCGTTCGTAGCCGGTGCTGGCATCCCAGCGCGCATCCACATGGCGTGCGAAGGCGATGGCGAAGGTGGTGTGGTTGTCGTAGTAACGGCGACGCTGCACCGGGAATACGTCCGAATAGAATGTCCGCCCCTGGTCGATGTCCGTGGCCACGCAGTAGGCGTGAATGGTGTCGGCGTCCCCGTTGGGGCTTGCGGCCAGGGGCAGGGCCACTGCCGTGCCCAAAGCCACGCCTGACAGCGCTGTCAGGTATGAGCGGGCCTTGCGTGCTTGGTCACCCCTGGTGGGATGGCTGCCGCAGCGTCGGGCAAGCCACGCCGGCCATTTGCGGGCCTTGATAAGGCTCATATGCGGTTCCCCCTGTATGCTCGCGGCATATCTCGGGCCGGGCTGTGGGACGGTGCACGAAGATGAGTTGTCCGTCTTTGCCGAAGCTGGAAAGTTTCTGAAAGCTTATGACGGGACTACTGGAGCCTCTCCAGAGGGCTCATGAAAATCAATGGCTTGCTCCCTCCGGGGAGAGCGGTCGCTGAAGGGGACAGGGACGATGGATCATCACAGTGAGCAGGATGCCTCCAAGCGCCCGCAGCCGGGAATATGGCACTTTGCCGATGCCGAACTGCATGAAACCGATGGCCGGCTGGTTGCGGATGGGCAGTCCCGGCATCTGGAACGCAGCAGTCACGCCATCCTGCGCTATCTGCTCAAGCACGCCGGGGAGATTGTCAGCAAGGAGGAGTTGTTGGCAGCGGGTTGGCCGGGGCGGGTAGTTGCGGAGAACTCGCTGGCCAAGGCCATCAGTCGCCTGCGCATGGCTTTGGGGTCTTCCAGCGAGGCACTGCGCGTCATTCACGGGTATGGCTACCGGCTCAATGGTCCGGCCCGGTTCACGCCGACAATGGCCATCGAGCCCGTGCAGGGGCCAGTAACCCCTGATCCGATCGAGGTGGAGCGGGAGCGCCTGCGTGCCGAGGCCGTGGAACGGCAGGGCCGGTTGTTGCAGGAGTCACAGCGCCGACGCCAGTGGATGCTGGCGAGTATCGCGGCGATGGGAGTGCTCCTGTTGGTATCGCTCTGGCAGCAATGGCGGGTGCAACAGGCCAGCGATGCGTTGAAGGAGGCCAATCGGTTGGCGGAGGAAAACGCGGCCATTGCCGATGCGGTCAACCGTTTCTTCAATCAGGACGTGCTTGGCGCGGCATCACCCTATGCGCTGAACGGAAAGCGGGAGCTGACGATCCATGAGGCCATCGAGCATGCGGCGGCCCGTATCGGCACGCGTCTGCGCGACCAGCCCGTGGTCGAGGCCACGGTACGAATGACCATTGGCCAGGTGCATGGCGAGGCCATGAACATCGCCAAGGCAATAGAGCAGGAACGCATCGCTGTGGCCTTGTTCGAGAAACACCTTGGCCTTGACGACACCCGAACCCAGCGGGCGCGCTACCGTCTGGCTGCCGACCTGACTGACGACTCCCGTTTTGATGAGGCCAAGCGGCTCATCGATGACACCGATGCGGCACGCCAGCAGCTCGCCTTGGCTGACCCGGAGACCACCCTGCTCTCGCACAGGGCGAGCTGTTACTGGCACATATGGCGTGAGCAATACGACGCGGGCCTGCATGCCTGCGAAGGTGTGATTGCAAGCCAGTTGCGGGTAGATGCGAATGACCGCAATGAGCTGATAAAGGCGCGTACCAATTTGGCCGTGCTGCACAGTCGAGCCGGTCGCTTCAACAAGGCCGAAACGCAGTTCTCGCAGATTGCAGCCGATTTTTCTTTGCTGGGCGACGACTCCAGCCCAACTTGGTTGCGCGCTTCTTATCTGCATGGAATGAATCTGGTGGCGTTGGCGCGCTATGAGCAAGCTGCAACGGTGCTGGATACGGTGTATCACGGCTCACTAGCGGCGATGGGCCCCGAGAATCCGCATACGCTCGAGGTGGAGGTGGGAATGGCCGAACTTTTCCTGCGAAGTGGCCGTCATGCAGAGGCCTTGCCGCTGTTGCAGCACGCCCATTCGGCCTATGTGCGCCAATTTGGTGAAAACAGCCACTACACCATTGGCGCGCGCAAGGCGCTTGAAACCGCCCGATGCGTCGTCGTGGCTGAGGGAACTACCAAGGGTGGAAAGACGTCTGCCTGTATCTGAGGCGGTGAGACCGAGTGGATGTCATCTGGTCGGCTCGTCCGGAACGCTGCCCGCTTTGCGGCTTACGCCGCTCCCACAACCCCTGCGGGGTTGATGGGTTGTATTGGAAAGCCCGTGCCGAGCATGGCTCGGCACTACTGTTTGTTGGCGGGTTTTGCGTTGAGCTGCGCTCAGGCTGGCTCGTCCGGGATCAGCATGCTTTCCAGCTTGGTGATGCAGTCCTTGAGCTGCAGCTTGCGCTTCTTCAGGCGCTTTGCGTCCAGGTCGTCGTCGAGGTTGGCCGCCAGTTTGGCGATACGTTCGTCCAGAGCGCGGTGTTCGGCCCGCAGCTCGGCGATGCGCTGGTTC
>NZ_JBRREG010000133.1:0-9530 GCF_056760155.1 Stenotrophomonas sp. STEN022 | reverse complement strand
CCCCCCCCCCCCCCCCCCCCCCCCCCCCCCCCCCCCCCCCCCCCCCCCCCCCCCCCCCCCCCCCCCCCCCCCCCCCACTACAGGGGCTTTATCGGCAAGAGCCCCAGCCGAGCATGGCTCGGCTCTACAGGAGCTCTCTCGGCAAGGCCCCAGCCGAGCATAGCTCGGCACTACAGGCAGGGCGCTGACTGCCTGATGCGCTGTATCGGTCATTCGGCTCGGGCCGCCAGCGGGTAAACTAGCGCAATGCCCCAGAGTCCCGCGCAACAACTGCTTTCCAGCGTTTTCGGTTACGACAGTTTCCGCGGCGATCAGCAGGCCATCGTCGAACACGTCGCCAATGGCAACGATGCCTTGGTATTGATGCCGACCGGCGGCGGCAAATCCCTGTGCTACCAGATCCCGGCCCTGCTGCGCGAGGGCTGCGGCATTGTCATCTCGCCACTGATCGCCTTGATGCAGGACCAGGTGGAGGCGCTGCACCAGGTCGGTGTCCGCGCCGAGTTCCTCAACTCCACGCTGGATGCCGAAACCGCCACACGGGTCGAACGCGAGCTGCTGGCGGGCGAGCTCAAGCTGCTCTACGTCGCCCCCGAGCGCCTGCTGACCGGCCGCTTCCTGTCGCTGCTGAGCCGCGCGCACATCTCGCTGTTTGCCATCGATGAGGCTCACTGCGTCTCGCAATGGGGGCACGACTTCCGCCCCGAATACCGGCAGCTGACGGTGCTGCATGAGCGCTGGCCGCAGGTGCCGCGGATCGCCCTGACCGCCACTGCCGATCCGCCTACCCAGCGCGAGATCGCCGAGCGCCTGGACCTGTCCAGCGCCCAGCATTTCGTCAGTTCCTTCGATCGCCCCAATATCCGCTACACGGTAGTGCAGAAGGACAACGCCAAACGCCAGCTGCTGGGCTTCCTGCGCAATCACCGCGATGAGGCCGGCATCGTCTATTGCATGTCCCGGCGCAAGGTCGAGGAGACCGCGCAGTTCCTGTGTGGCGAAGGCATGCAGGCCCTGCCCTATCACGCTGGCATGCCGCCGGAGGTGCGCGCCGCCAACCAGCGCCGCTTCCTGCGTGAGGACGGCATCGTGATGTGCGCCACCATCGCCTTCGGCATGGGCATCGACAAGCCGGACGTGCGTTTTGTCGCGCACACCGACCTGCCCAAATCGATGGAAGGTTATTACCAGGAAACCGGCCGTGCCGGCCGCGATGGCGAAGCGGCCGAAGCCTGGCTGTGCTACGGCCTGGGCGACGTGGTGCTGCTCAAGCAGATGATCGAGCAGTCCGAGGCCAGCGAAGAACGCAAGCAGCTGGAGCGCGCCAAGCTCGACCATCTGCTCGGATACTGCGAATCGATGCAGTGCCGCCGGCAGGTGCTGCTGGCCGGCTTCGGCGAAACCTATCCCAAGCCCTGCGGCAACTGCGACAACTGCCTCACCCCACCCGCCGCCTGGGACGCCACCATTCCGGCACAGAAGGCGCTGAGCTGCGTCTACCGCAGCGGCCAGCGTTTTGGCGTCGGCCACTTGATCGACATCCTGCGCGGCAGCGACAACGAGCGCATCCGCCAGCTCGGCCACGACAAGCTCAGTACCTATGCCATCGGCAATGATCTGGATGCACGTGCCTGGCGCGGCGTATTCCGCCAGTTGGTGGCCGCCAGCCTGTTGGAAGTGGACCCGGAAAGCCACGGCGGCCTGCGCCTGACCGATGCCAGCCGCGATGTACTCACCGGTCGCCGGCAGATGATGATGCGCCGCGACGCTGCACCCACGCGCGAGCGCGAGCGCGGCAGCCCGCGTACCGGCCTGCCGGTACAGGCTGGCGACCTATCGCTGTTCCAGGCGCTGCGCGGGTTGCGTGCGGAACTGGCACGCGAACAGAACGTGCCGGCATTCGTGATCTTCCACGACAGCACCCTGCGCAACATCGCCGAGCAGCGCCCGACCAGCGTCGACGCACTCGGCAAGGTGGGCGGCATTGGCGGCAGCAAGCTGGCCCGATATGGCCAGCGACTGGTCGAGATCGTGCGCGAGCAGGGCTGAGCAGCAGCACCTGGCTGCCTCGCCCTTGTGGCTGCGGCTAACGCCCGCCTAGATTTTGTTCGGCCAACAGCAGCAGCCCATCCAGCTTGCGCCGATCAGGCGAACCGGCAACCTGCAGCCGGCCTATCAGCAGCAGCACGCGCTGCAGCTCTTCCTTGGCCAGACGCGCATGCCCCAACTGCAGCAGGGATTCGGCCAGCGCCAGACTCGTCTCGACAACAGCAGCGCTGTCTTTGCCCTGCTTGCTGCCTGCAAACTCCACCGCAGCCCTGCGCAAAGCCAGCGCTTGCTCACCCTCGCCCTGCCGCGCTGCCAGATCGGCGCGGATACCCAGCCAGCGTAGCTGCAGCTCCTCTGCTACCGGTGAGTTCATTCGCTCCAGCAATTGCCGCGCCTGTGCCAGCTGACCGCTACGCAGATGCCAATCGATCCGGTTCAAATGGGCCTGCACGCGGCCTGGCGCATCGGCCGGCAAGCTCTGGCTCAAGCCCTTGTCGGCGTGCTCCAGCATCACCCCGGCCTCGCCCATCCTCCCATCGCGCATCAGCAGACGCGCCAATTCGCTTTCAGCGCGCAGGCTGGTAGGGGAGTCCTCGCCCAGTCTCTGTTTGCGGATCAACCAGGACTGGCGATACAACGCTTCGGCTGCGGCCAGCTCGCCGCGCAGCTCTTTCAACGAACCGTAGTTGAACAGGCCCATCGAGTACTCGACCGAGTCCTGTCCATCCAGGCGTGCGCTCAAGGCATTCCGCTTCTGGTAATGCAGTTCGGCGGCTGCATAATCACCGGAATCCCGATACAGGTCTGCCAATCCATCGTATTGCACGCGGACAAAGCTGCTCTCCGCGCCATACAGCTCCAACGCATACTGCATACCGGTTTGCAGTAGTGGCAACGCCTGTTCGTACTTGCCTTGCTCGCGGAGTATCTGCGCCAACCGCGTTTCAGCAGCCAACGCCAGGCTGGTGCGGCGACCATGCAGATTTTCCAGCACCCGCCGGAACTCGTGCTCTGCCGATTGCTGCCTTCCCCAGCGCAGGAACAGCAGACCTTTGTTGTACGACAACTCACTGGTCTCGGTGCTGACGTCCACATCCTTCACATCCTGATACAACGACGTCGCACTATTGAAGGCCGCTTCACCCAGATCAAAATGCTGCTGATTCACCAAGGCCAGCCCCTTGGCGCTGTACAGACGCGCGCGCACCAACGCTGGCGCCTTGCCTCCAATCAAATCCAGGCCCTGCGCCGCCAGCTGCTGACCGCGCTCGCCATCGCCATCAAGGGTCTTCTGCACGGACAGATCCGCCAGCACATTCGCGGCATCCAACGGACGGGCCACGCGCGGATCCATGAAGCCGCCGTAGGCTTGCTGCAACAGAGTATCGGCTTGATGCGACGCACCTGCGTTCTGATAGGCAACGCCCAGCACCGCGCGCATCCGCGCCAACTGCGCCGGGGCATCAGCCAGGTCACGCGCGACCTGCAACGTGGCCTTGTCCAGCAATTGCCGCGAACTCAACTCCTCGGCGCCGCGCTCGGTGCGTAGAAATGGATCAGCGGTTTCGAACATGCCAACCATGAAATTGCTGATCTGTTGCGCCACCACCGCTTCTTCCTGCGCTTGCCGCCGGGTCTCCCACAAACCGAATACGAACACCGCAAGCAGCGCACTCACACCGACACCGATCGCAGTGCCCTGCCAGTTCCGACGCAACGCTTTCCCGAGGTGGTACAAGCGGCCACCGCTGCGCGCAAGGACCGGCTGCATCTCCAGATAACGGCGCAGGTCAGCCATCAAGGCTTCAACCGAGCGATAGCGCAGGGCGATGTCACTGGCGCAGGCACGTGCGACGATGGCATCCAGATCGCCACGCAGGCGTCGCCGCCAGGGCAGATCAGCCGGTGTGTTGGCACTGGGCGCAATCAATGCCTCGCTGGTGTTCTGCGCCTCGCGCATCGATGGTTGCGTGGACAGCAACTCCAGCAACATCACGCCAAGACTGTAGACATCGCTGGCCGCACCGACGGTATGCCCCGCGATCAACTCCGGGCTGGCGTAACCAGGGGTGCAGTACCCGGAGTCGCGTTTGTCACGCGCCTCGTTGAGCAATCGCGCCAGACCAAAATCCAACAGCACCGGCTGGCCATTGGCCTGCACCAGCACATTGGGAGGTTTGAGGTCGCAATGCAACACCAGCTGTTCGTGTGCCGACTGCACGATGCTGCAGATTTCCAGGAACAGCGTAATCCGTTGCTGAAGGCCCAAGCTCTGCTCGGTGCACCAACAATCCAGCGGCACGCCGTCGATGTACTCCATCACCAGATAGGGATGCCCATCCGGCGTAGTACCGCCATCGTAAAGACGCGCAACATTGGGCAGCTGCAGGCCAGCCAGCACCTGCCGCTCGGCCCCGAGCAGCTCCACCTCGGTGGCGCCCGGCATGCCGTGCAACAGCTTGATGGCAACCGTACGCTGGTAAAGACCGTCGGCGCGCTCAGCCTTGAACACCGTGCCCATGCCGCCATGTGCGATGCGCTCGGTCAGCCGCCATGGCCCGAGCCGCTCACCCACACCCAGTTCCGGCGCCAACGCGCGCGCCAGTGCCGTGTCCAGACGATTGCTGACCCGGCTCAGACCCACGGTCTGCGAGCGCAGCAGCTGCAGCACCTCCTCGCGAACCGCAGGGTCCTCAGTGCCCACGCCGAGTGCTTGCTGCCATTGCTCGCGCGGCAGCTCGCAGATCGCGTCAAACAGTTCACGAACCTGCCGCCAACGCTCGCTCCCCATTACCGCATCCCCGTCATCTCAGCTCAGCGCAGCTGCCGGTTCAACCAGGCCCGCGCAAAACGCAGGTCGCGGTCAACCGTGGGAGCTGACACATCCAGCACCAGCGCGATCTCATCGCGGCTCATGCCGCCGAAGTAGGTCAATTCAATGGTGCTTGCCGCGCGCGGCTCAAGTTCGGCCAGTTGATTCAATGCCTGGTGCAGCGCAAGCACGTCGTAACCGACAGCCGTATCGTCCGGCACCTGGTCAGCGTGGGACAGCGTCAACTGCTCGGCATTGCCACCACGCTTGTCTGCTGCCCGCGCGCGCAGATGATCGACCAGCACCGAGCGCATCTTCAGCGCGGCGATGGCAACGAAGTGGGCGCGGTCCTTGTAGTCCGCATCGGTACCAAGCAGGCGCATCAGCGATTCGTTGACCAGCGCAGCCGGCTGCAAGGTGCCGCCGGTCTGCTGCGACAAGCGGTTGCGGGCAATCAGCATCAAATCCGAGTACAAGGCTTCGAACAGATGCTCGCGCGCATCCATGTCGCCTTGTTGCCATCGGTGCAGTAATTGCGTGATCTGCTTGCTCAACCCTGTCCCCAGTGCATGGACGCCCACCAGGGCAACCAACGATCCACCCTGCATATTAGGACCAGACCCAGCGACTTCCAACCACAGCGGCCTACACTCCTCGTACGTACTGCGCGCCGAGCGCCCCGCGCTTCCTCCATATCAGCTGGCAAACGGCGAACACTGTCACAAGCCATCACGTGCTGCCGGGACGTTTGCCCGCCTTTCGTCGGTGATACGTTGCGACAACAACGAAGCCGCACCCGGACTCCGCAAACCTGACTGAGCGTTGACAAAGCATCGGCGGAGACGGAATCTGCGTCACTTCGCGCCTATCCAGCGCTCAATCGGCAGGTTCTATGCAGCAGGGTGTGATGCAGGGCATGTGGGGACGAGGCGTATTGATCTGCGCGCTGTTTGCGGCAGGGACTCAGGCGGAAGCCGGGCAGGCACAGCCCTTTGTTCCAGGCACGCACAAGGGGCCTCGACATGGAGCCCAGAACGAAGTCGCAGTACTCGGTACGGCGCATCTGGCAAGTCTGCCAAAAACCTTTGATCCGTCGACGCTCACGCCGCTGATCGACCGCCTTGCGGCGTGGCAACCGCAGGCAATCGCCGTCGAGACAGTCTCGGGACAGCAGTGCGACATGTTGCGCCGCTACCCTGCCCGTTACGCGTTGACGGTGAACGATTACTGCCCCGACCTGTCAGCGGCGGCAAAGGCGACCGGACTGGACGTGGCCGCGGCGACAACGGCCGCTGAGGCAACGCTGGCGAACTGGCCGGCACAACCAACAGCCACCCAGCGGCGCGAACTGGCAGCCACGTTCCTCGCCGCCGGAGAACACGATTCCGCTCTTGTCCAGTGGCTGCACTTGCCTGCGCCAGAGCGGCGTACGGAAGGCAGCTTGAACCAGGAGTTGCTGGAGGCGCTGGAAGCACTGCGCAGCAGTCGCAATGAGAACACGCTGATCGCTGCCCAGCTGGCTGTGCGGCTGGGCCATCAACGGCTCTGGCCGATGGACGACCACAGTGCCGACCGCTATGGCCCGGACCCCAAGGCCTACGTGAAGGCCATCCGCAAGGCGTGGGACAACCCTGCCAGCAAGCAACGTGCGGCGCTGTACAGCAGCCTGGAATCCCAACTCGACACACCCGAGAACGCGCTGGCGATGTATCGGCGCGACAACGGCCCGGACGTCGCTCCGGCCGCCTTCGAAAGCGACTACGGCGCCGCACTGGAAGAACCCTCCCCGCAGGGCTACGGACGCATGTATGTCACTGCCTGGGAAACCCGCAACCTGCGCATGGCCGCCAACATCCGCGACCTGATGGGACCAAGCCCGGGAATGCGCACGTTGGTGCTGGTTGGCGCCTCGCACAAAGCCTATCTGGATGCCTATCTCGAACAGATGCACGATGTGCGCATCATCGATGTCCAACAGACCCTGCTGAAGTAAGGCACAAAGGCCGCGACTGGAGCCGCGGCCTTGCCGGCATCACCGTAGCCCGGGCAAGCGCAACGCACCCCGGGCTTCTCAGCAGCAGCCATCAAGATCACAGAATTCCCCTCTACCGGGTGCACTGCACTTACCCGGGCTACGCCTGAACTGCCAGTCCACGCCGCTTGCGGAGCAAAAAAAAGGCTTCGGATAGCTCCGAAGCCTAGGCAATGCTGGTGGGCCGTGAAGGATTCGAACCTTCGACCAAAAGATTAAAAGTCTTCTGCTCTACCGACTGAGCTAACGGCCCAAACAAAGACCCGGCCGTAGCCGGGGCGCGTATTCTAACGCAATAAACGCAAAAACAAAATCACACGTATTGGGTCGGGTCAGCCATGCCGGCAGCAGTGAAGCCATCAGCGCGCAACTGGCAGGCGTCGCAGTGGCCACAGGCCTTGCCGTCCATGTCGGCCTGGTAGCAGGACACGGTCAGGCCGAAGTCCACGCCCAGGCGCTGCCCTTCCAGGGCGATCTGTGCCTTGCTCAGGTACTGCAGCGGTGCGTGCACACGGATGCCAGCGCCTTCCACGCCCGCTTTGGTGGCCAGGTTGGCCAGCGTCTGGAAGGCGGCGATGAACTCAGGACGGCAATCCGGGTAGCCGGAATAATCGACGGCATTGACGCCGCAGAAGATGTCGTTCGCACCCAGCACCTCGGCCCAGCCCAACGCCAGTGACAGCATGATGGTGTTGCGGGCTGGCACATAGGTGACGGGAATAGTGTCACCGGCTCCGGCCTCGGGCACGTTGATGTCATCGGTAAGCGCAGAGCCACCGATGCTGCGCAGGTCGACCGCGACCACTTTGTGCCCGGCCACACCCAAGGCGGCGGCCACGCGAGCGGCGGCTTCCAGTTCGGAGGTGTGGCGCTGGCCGTAGCGCACGCTCATGGCATGCACTTCGAAACCCTGTTCCTGGGCGATGGCGACGACGGCGGCTGAGTCCATGCCGCCGGAAAGAAGCACGACTGCTTTCTTCTTCATGGTGATGATCCGGTTGGGGGAGGAAAGCCAGCACGCTGTCCCGCGCCGGGGTAAACAATTGACGGGTACGTCGCCGACTCAATAGCCCGGGGCGTCGTCCCACAGCAATTTGTGCAGCTGCATCTGGAAGCGTACCGGCAGGCGATCGGCGACAATCCAGTCGGCCAGCTCGCGCGGGCTGACCTGCGACTTGCTCGGTGAGAACAACACCATGCAGCGCTCCGGCAAACGGTGCTCGCTGAGCATGGACTTGGCCCACTCGTAGTCACCACGGCTGCAGATCACGAACTTGAGCTGGTCACGGGCGGTCAGCAGCGGAATGTTCTCCAGCCGGTTGCGTGCCATTTCCGCCGAATCCGGCGTCTTCAGGTCGACCACGCGTGATACGCGCGGGTCCACATCGGCGATGTCCAGCGCGCCGGAGGTCTCCAGCGACACGTCCAAACCGGCTTCGCAGAGCTTGTGCAGCAGGATCAGGCAGCGCTTCTGCGCCAGCGGCTCTCCGCCGGTCACGCAGACATGGCGCACACCCTGCTTCAACACTTCGGCGACGATATCGTCGATGTCCCACCAGTCGCCACCATGGAACGCGTAGGCGGTATCGCAGTACTGGCAACGCAACGGGCAGCCGGTCAGGCGCACGAAAACGGTCGGCCAGCCGACGCTATCGGCCTCGCCTTGCAGGGACAGGAAAATTTCGGTGATCTTCAGTCGCGGCAACGGCGACTGCACGATCTCGCTGGGAACAGCGGCGCTCGGAGAATTCATAATCATCAGCCGCACCATCGGTGCGGCACCACATCAACGCAGTTGCTGGCCGAGCCGGATCGACTGCAGTCGGTCCTGGGCGGTACGGGCCGCATCACTGCCGGGAAAACGGGAAATTACCTGTTCCAGGGTTTGTTGTGCCTGGGCATTGTTGCCTTCACCAAACTGCGACAGGCCAAGCTTCAGCAAACCGCCGGCGGCCTTGTCGTGGGTGGGATAGCGGGCAACCAGATCGCTGAACTGTGCCTCAGCCATCTTGAAATTACGCGTTGCATAGAAGCTCTCACCCAGCCAATACAAGGCATTGGGGGTGTAGGCAGCATTCGGGTACAACTCAAGGAAGCTCTGGAACAACTGCGCCGAGTCGGCATAGTTGCCGGCCTTCAACGCATCAAACGCGACGTTGTAGGCAGCACGCTCATCACCGGCCGAAGCCAGCGCACCGGCATCGCCACGCACCGTCGGCGGACGTTCGACAGCAGCCGCTGTCGGCTTTGCGGCCGCAGCGGCAGGCGTCACCGCGCCAGTGGCAGGAGCTGCCGGAGCGCCAGCACCGCCTTCAAGGCGATTGAGGCGACCGTCGAGGTCCAGGTACTGATCGCGATTGCGCTGCTTCAGCTGTTCGTTCTCGTGCTGAAGTTGCTCGATCGTGCCCTGCAACGCCTGCATTTCAGTACGCAGCTGCTGCAGCTGATTGAGCATGTCGGTATTGGCCTGGCTGTTGTTGACCTGCGTTTCCAGCACGCCAACACGGTCAGCCAGACTTGCCCGCTGTGCATACGCGGGCGGGGGGGGGGGCGGGCGGGGCCGGCCGCCGCCCCCCCCCCGGCTGTGACGGAGGGTCGGGGGACTGGTGAGGGTGTGAGGTGTGTGGGGCGCGCGGG
>NZ_JBRREG010000132.1:0-9619 GCF_056760155.1 Stenotrophomonas sp. STEN022 | reverse complement strand
ACACCCCACCCACCCCCCCCCCCAAAACCTCTGCCCCCCGCGCCCGCGGGCCCCCCCCCGCCCCCACAAAACAGCCCCAGCGCCGTGCAGATTCACCCACGCGGGTGATGCTTGCGATGCAGCTTCTGCAGGTGTTCGCGTGCGACCAGGGTGTAGATCTGGGTGGTGGACAACGAGCTGTGACCAAGCAACATCTGCAGCGCGCGCAGGTCGGCGCCGTGGTTGAGCAGATGGGTAGCAAAGCTGTGCCGCAAGCCGTGCGGGCTTATCTTGCCTGGGTCAATGCCGGCCACCGCGGCGCTGGCTTTCACCAAGGCCCAGAACTGTTGCCGGCTCAATGGGGTACGGTCGATGTCCACAAACAATGGCACCTGCCCCGCCAACGTGGCCGCAACCGGCTTGCCTCCGGTGAGCTGCGGCCGCGCCGTGGCCAGATAGCGCTCCAGCCAGTACTGCGATTCCTCACCCAAGGGCACCAAACGCTCTTTGCTGCCCTTGCCGGTGACCCGAAGTACGCCCTGGCGCAGATTGACCGCATTGGCGGGCAGGTTGACCAGCTCACTGACACGCAGGCCAGCGGCGTACATCAGCTCCAGCATCGCGCGGTCGCGCAGGCCAACCGGGCTTTCCGTGTCTGGCGCTGCCAACAGCGCCTCGATCTGGCTTTCGGCCAAGGCCTTGGGCAGCGAGCGCGGCAGTTTGGGCGATTCCAGCAGCGCAGCTGGGTCATCACTGCGCTCGCCACGCTTCAGCGCTTGGCCGAAGAAGGCGCGCAGCACCGACAGCAGGCGCGCATTGCTGCGCGCGGTCCAACCGTGGCGGGTGCGCCAGGCCAGGTAATCAAACAGGCCCGCACGATCAATCCCGGCCAGGCCGTCGCTGGCGCCGTCGCGCCAACGCGACAAGCCTTCAAGATCGCGCCGATAGCTGTCCAGCGAAGCCCGGGCCAAGCCATTCTCGGCCCAGATCGCATCCAGAAAGCGCTGGATCAAACGGTCATCAGCATCGCGCAACGGCGGCAATTGCTGCACCAGTTGGCGGCGTTCGGCAGGGGTCAGGGACGCGGACATCGGCGCAAGGATAAGCCCTGCTTCCACGACTGCCCATGCACGCGTGCCGACACAAACCGTATGCTCAGCCCATGAGCACGCCCGCCCTTGCCGAATCGCCCCGCCCCTCCGCGTTGCTGCTGCGCCGCCTGGCCGCGCTGTTCTACGACCTGTGGCCGGTGTTGGCGCTGTGGATGCTGGTCTCGGCGCTGTTCACCGTCGGCTACGCACTGGCCGGCCATGCCAGCCGCGAGAACATCCATCCGTTCAGTGCCCTGCAATGGCTGTTATGGCTGAGTTGCTGGCTGGTTGCCGGGCTCTATGCCACCGAAAGCTGGAAGCGCGGCGGGCAGACCCTGGGCATGCGCCCGTGGCGGCTGCGCCTGCAAACCGCTGACGGGCGAGCACCCAGCCGGGGGCAGCTGTGGAAGCGCTACGTACTTGGCACGTTGTCGCTGCTGCTGGCTGGTATCGGCTTCATCTGGGCGTTGTTCGACCACGAGCGCCTGACCCTGCATGACCGCCTGAGCGGCACCCGACTAACGAAACTGTAGTGCCGAGCCATGCTCGGCAGGGGCTCTACCATCATTGCCGAGATGTAGTGGCCCGCCCAGCAGGGGCACGCCAGCGAACGGGGAAACATAACACCCCCCGGGGGCGGCGCGACCCAGCCCCACGCCCCCCCGGCGGGGGGGGGGGGCTCACCCAAATTGCCCGTTTGTTCGGCCCCCCCCTGGCCCGCCAAGACCTGCTACCGGGAAAGCTGCAGCCGAGCTTGGCGCGGCTCTACCCTGCACTAGCCCACCCGGCGTCGTGACAACCAGCCGGAAATGACCAGCATCAACAGCGGCGGCAAGGCATAGGCGATGCGGTAATCAAACTTCAGTGCGCCGGCCATGCGCCCGAAGAACATCTGCAACAGCAGAAAGCCCAGCGCGAACAGCATGCCCAGGAACAGGCGCTTGCCCATGCCACCACTGCGCAGCGAACCAAACGCGAACGGCACCGCCGCCAGGCACAGCGCCAACACGTTCAAGGGGTAGAACCAGCGGCCCCAATAGGTGTCTTCGTACTCGCGCGCGTCCAGGCCATTGCGCTTGCGGTAGTCGATGCTGGTCTTGAGCTCGCCTACACCGAGGTTGCGTGGTTTGGCCAGGCCAGAAGCCAACGCAGACGCATCCAACTGCGAAGCCCACTTTTCGCTGGGCAGCTGCTGACGCTCGACCGAGCGTTCGCCGAAGGTATCGCGGCGCACGCTTTCCAACACCCAGCCCTGACTGTCGTGGCGTGCGGTCCTGGCGTAGGTCAGGCTCAGCAAGCGCCCGTCTTCGCTCAGCTGATACAGACGCACGTCATGCAGCAGCAAGGTCGACTGACCATCGGCGCTGAGCTGCTCTTCGCCAGTCAGCGCGTTGAGGAAGGTATCGCCTTCACGCGCCCACAGGCCCGAATAGCGGGCGGTGGCCATATCGGTATTGAAACGTGCACTGGCTTTCAAGGCATCAGCGCGGCCTTGCGCCCAGGGCGAGAGGGTTTCGCCATTGACCACCATCAACGCGGTCAACAGTGACAGCGCAATCGCCACTGACACCGCAATCCGCCGCCGCGACACGCCGATCGCACGCAGCGCAGTCAGTTCGGAGGTTGCGGCCAGCTGGCCCAGGCCCATCAGCGCGCCAATCACCGCAGCCATCGGAAAGATGGTGTAGGCACGACGCGGCAAGGTGTACGCCACCCATGCCAGGGCATGACCGAAGCTGTAGTGGCCCTGGCCGATTTTCCCGGCCTCACCGGACAAGGCCATGATCGCGTCCAGGCCCAACAGCACCATCCACACCACCAGCACCGTGAGCAACACGGTACGGCCTACATAAACGTCATGAATCCGCGGCAGCAACCTCATGCCTTTGCCCCCGCACGGCGACGACTCAAGCGCCCATCACGGAAATACAGCCACAGCGCCAACAGCAGCAACGGCAGGGTCAACCACCACATACCGGCATCCACCGGCAGCTTGCCCGCGGCCAGCCACTGGCGGCCGAGAATGCTCAGGCTCACGCCCACGGTATAGGCCAGGAACGCGACCATGATGCGGCCGTAACGCTGCTGGCGCGGCGCGCTGCGCGCCAGCGGCAGGGTCAGCAGGGCAAATGCCAGGGCCAGCAGCGGCGGGGTGATGCGCCAATGCAGCTGGGCCTTGGCCTCAGGCCGGTCATCGCCGAGCAGCTGCCTCGTGGTGAGCATTTCCGGATCATTCTGGTCGCGCACTTCCTCGCGGTCCGGCAAGGCCACTTCGTTGCGCGCGTAGCGCATCAGCCGGTAGTCGAGGGCTCCGCTTTCCGGGCCTTCGACCCGATAGCCGTCTTCCAGACGCAGGTAGCGCTGGCGCTCGCCTTCGAAGAACATCGCGCCACTGTTTGCCGATACCACGTCGATACGTCCTTCCTTCTGACGCTGCATGAATACCTTGCCCATCTTGGTGCCGTCGCCCGTCAATGACGACAGATAGACAATGCCGCCACCGGCCAGCGGGGTGAACTGGCCCGGTTCCAGCCCGGCCACCACCATGCTGCGGCTGGCTTCCTGCAGCATCCGCTCGGCGTTGCGGTCGGCCCAGGGACCCAGCCACAGCGAGCAGGCAGCAACCAGCGCCACCACCGGCACCGTCAACAGCAGGATCGGCTTGAGCAGGCGCTTGGGGCCGACGCCAACGCCGGTCAGCACCGCCATTTCTGAATCGCGGTACAGCCGCGCGATCGACAGGGCCAGCCCCAGCATCAGCGCCAGGGGCAGGATGATGGGCAGGTAGACGATGAACTGCAGGCCCAGCTGGGACAGCATCAGCCCGGCTGGGATGCGGCCATCGGCAATGCGGCCGAGGATGTCGACCAGCACACCGCCCATGCTGACTACCAGAAGTACGGTCAAAGTAGCCAGAAAGCTCTGGAGGAAGTCACTCAGAAGGTAGCGGTCAAGCTTCGCCATAGGGTCGGTGGTTTAAACTCTCGGTTTAGTCCGCAGAACGCAGGGCCTCCATAGCCTTGCGTATACAGCCTGCGATTGTACGGATTTGGCAACGGAATCTGATCAATGTCTCTGGAATTCACCCTGAACCACGCCGCCCCGGTCTCCGCCGAGGTGGATTGCGTCATTGTTGGCGCCTTCTCTGACAAGTCGCTGACCCCGGCCGCACAGGCCCTGGACGCAGCTTCCGGCGGCCGTCTGGCCGCCCTGATCGAGCGCGGTGATGTTGGCGGCAAGACCGGCAACACCACCCTGCTGCACGATCTGGCCGGCGTCAGCGCCGCCCGCGTGCTGGTGGTTGGCCTCGGCGACCCGGCCAAGTTCGGCGTGGTGCAGTACCTGAAGGCCGCCGGCGACGCCGCCCGCGCCCTGAAGACCGGCAACACCCGCAGCGCGCTGTTCACCCTGAACGAACTGGAAGTCGGCGACCGCGATGCCGCCTGGAACGTCCGTCAGGCAGTGATCACCGCCAATCACGCCAGCTACCGCTACACCGCCACCCTGGGCAAGAAGAAGCCGGAAGCGCCGGGTCTGGAGTCGCTGGCCATCGCCAGCAGCGACGAAACCGCGCTGCTGCAGGGCCAGGCCATTGCCGCCGGCGTGGAATACGCCCGCGAGCTGGGCAACCTGCCGCCGAACTACTGCACCCCGGCCTACCTGGCTGAATCCTCGGTCAAGTTCGCCGCCGAGCACGACGGTGCCGAAGCCGAGATCCTGGACGAGGCGCAGATGGAAGCGCTGGGCATGGGCTCGCTGCTGGCCGTGGCCCGTGGTTCGGCCAACCGTCCCAAGCTGGTCGTGCTGAAGTGGAGCAATGGCGGTGACGCCAAGCCCTACGTGCTGGTCGGCAAGGGCATCACCTTCGATACCGGCGGCGTCAACCTGAAGACCCAGGGTGGCATCGAGGAAATGAAGTACGACATGTGCGGTGGCGCCAACGTCATCGGCACCTTCGTCGCCACGGTCAAGGCCAAGCTGCCGTTGAACCTGGTGGTAGTCGTGCCGGCGGTGGAAAACGCCATCGACGGCAACGCCTACCGTCCGTCAGACGTGATCACCTCGATGTCCGGCAAGACCATCGAAGTGGGCAATACCGACGCCGAAGGCCGTTTGATCCTGTGCGACGCGCTGACCTATGCGCAGCGCTTCGAGCCGGCCGCGCTGATCGACGTTGCCACGCTGACCGGTGCCTGCATGGTGGCCCTGGGCCACCAAACCGCCGGCCTGATGAGCAAGCACGACGACCTGGCCAACGAACTGACCGCCGCTGGCGAGAACGTGTTCGACCGCGCCTGGCGCCTGCCGTTGTGGGACGAGTACCAGGGCATGCTGGATTCCAGCTTTGCCGACGTCTACAACATCGGCGGCCGCTGGGCTGGTGCCATCACCGCTGGCTGCTTCCTGTCGCGCTTCACCGAAGGCCAGCGCTGGGCGCACCTGGATATCGCCGGCGTAGCCAGCGATGAAGGCAAGCGCGGCATGGCCACCGGTCGCCCGGTCGGCCTGCTGACCCAGTGGCTGCTGGATCGCGTTGCCTAAGCAAGTTCTGGACAAAACCGGGGTTGGAAAGTGGGCCTGAGCCGGGTTTTACCCGGAACAACCCGACTCTGACCCCGGTGTTGCACCCTCTTCCCTCTACTTCTTCGTGACCTGATGCGTGCCGACTTCTACCTGATTGCCAAGCCGCGCTTTCTCACCGAGCCACTGAAGCTGGTGTGCGAACTTGCGCGCAAGGCCAACGACGGCGGTTTGTACACGTTGGTACTGGCCCGCGACCAGGCCCAGGCCGAGGAGTTGGACGAGCTGCTGTGGTCGTTCGACCCGGACGCCTACATCCCGCACCAGATCATCGGTGAGGACGTGGACGAGGAAGAGGCCATCGTGCTGATCGCCACCCCGGGCGCCGATGCGCCGGAACGCCCGCTGGTGATCAACCTGCGTGACGAGCCCTACCTGGGTGCCTGCGACCGCGTGCTGGAAGTGGTACCGGCCGATCCGGCAGCGCGCGAGCCGCTGCGTGAGCGTTGGCGCCAGTACAAGGCCGCCGACTACACGCTCAACAAATACGACATGTAAGGGATTACACGCATGCGCCTGCTGATTGCCATCCTGCTGCCGTGGCTGGCCTTTTTCACCATTGGCCGTCCGATTTCCGGCATTGTCTGTCTCATCCTGCAGATCACCTTGATTGGCTGGCTTCCCGCTGCCATCTGGGCTGCATATGCCGTCAGCCAGTACCACACCGACAAAAAGATCCAGCGCGCACTCGGCCGCTGATCCCCCTCCCGCTTTTACCGGTTCCCCGCATGACCCAACTCGCCTCCAGCTACGACCCCAGATCCTTTGAAACCGCGCTCTATGAGTCGTGGGAGAAGGCCGGCCTGTTCAAGCCGTCCGGCAAGGGCGAGCCCTACACCATCCTGCTGCCGCCGCCGAACGTGACCGGTACCCTGCACATGGGCCACGCCTTCCAGCAGACGCTGATGGATGCGCTGATCCGCTACCACCGCATGCGTGGCTACGACACGCTGTGGCAGGTGGGTACCGACCACGCCGGCATCGCCACCGAAATGGTGGTCAGCCGCAATCTGGCGCTGGAAGGCAAGGGTGAAACCCGCGACTCGCTGGGCCGCGACGGCTTCATCGACAAGGTGTGGGAGTGGAAGGCGCATTCGGGCAACGTGATCGAAGGCCAGATGCGCCGCCTCGGCACCTCGGCCGACTGGTCGCGCAGCACCTTCACCATGGACCCGGGCCCGAGCGAGGCGGTGATCGAGTCCTTCCTCCGCTGGCACGAGCAGGGCCTGATCTACCGTGGCCAGCGCCTGGTCAACTGGGACCCGGTGCTGAAGACCGCCATTTCCGATCTGGAAGTGGAGAGCGTTGAAGAAGACGGCTTCATGTGGTCGATCGCGTATGCGCTCAACGACGGTGCCAGCTATGAGCACGTCGAAGTGGATGCCGACGGCAACGAAACCCTGCGCGAAACCCGCAACTACCTGGTCGTGGCCACCACCCGCCCGGAAACCCTGCTAGGCGATACCGCGGTGATGGTGCACCCGGAAGACAGCCGCTACGCGCACCTGATCGGCAAGAGCGTGACCCTGCCGCTGACCGGCCGCAGCGTGCCGGTGATCGGCGACGACTACGTCGACAAGGCCTTCGGCACCGGCGTGGTCAAGGTGACCCCGGCGCATGACTTCAACGACTACCAGGTCGGCGTGCGTCACAGCCTGCCGATGATCAACCTGTTCACCACCACCGCCACGCTCAACGAGAACGCCCCGCAGCAGTACCAAGGGCTGGACCGTTACGCAGCACGCAAGGTGATCCTGGCCGAGCTGGAAGACCTGGGCATCCTGGTCGAGACCAAGGCACACAAGCTGCAGGTGCCGCGTGGCGACCGCACCGGCCAGGTGATCGAGCCCTATTTGACCGACCAGTGGTTCGTGAAGATGGACGGGCTGGCCAAGCGCGGCTTGGAGCTTGTGGAGAACGGCTCCATCAAGTTCGTGCCGGGCAACTGGATCAACACCTATCGCCACTGGATGGAGAACATCCAGGATTGGTGCATCAGCCGCCAGCTGTGGTGGGGACACCGCATCCCGGCGTGGTTCGACGAAGCCGGCAACTGCTACGTGGGCCGCAACGAGGCCGACGCCCGCGCCAAGGCCGGGCTCGGCGACGACGTGCTGCTGACTCAGGACAGCGACGTGCTGGAGACCTGGTTCTCCTCGCAGCTGTGGCCGTTCTCCACCCTGGGCTGGCCGAACGAAGCGGCGATGGCCGAGCGCGGTTTCGACCGCTACCTGCCGTCGAACGTGCTGATCACCGGCTTCGACATCATCTTCTTCTGGGTGGCGCGCATGATCATGGCCACCGACAGCTTCACCGGCCAGATCCCGTTCAAGGACGTCTACATCACCGGCCTGATCCGCGACGGCCAGGGCCAGAAGATGTCCAAGTCCAAGGGCAATGTGCTGGATCCACTGGACATCATCGACGGCATCAGCATCGACGACCTGGTTGCCAAGCGCACCCACGGCCTGATGCAGCCGAAGATGGCCGAGAAGATCGAGAAGGCCACGCGCAAGGAATTCCCGGACGGCATCATCGCCCACGGCGCCGACGCGCTGCGCTTCACCATCGCCGCGCTGGCCACCCATGGCCGCGACATCAAGTTCGACATGAGCCGCGCCGAGGGCTACAAGAACTTCTGCAACAAGCTGTGGAACGCCAGCCGCTTTACCCTGATGAACACCGAGGGCTTCGTGCTCCCCTCTCCCACCGGGAGAGGGGCTGGGGGTGAGGGTACGCCTGCCGCCAATACAGATGCCGAGAAGTGGATCCTTGCACGCCTGGCCAAGGTTTCGGCCGAAGCACAGCAGCACTACGCCGACTACCGTTTCGATCTGTTGTCGCAGGCGCTGTACGAGTTCGTCTGGAACGAGTTCTGCGATTGGTTCCTGGAGCTGACCAAGCCGGCCTTGAACGGCGACAATGCCGAGGACGCTGCCAGCACCCGCCACACCCTGCTGTACGTGCTGGAAGCAGTGCTGCGCCTACTGCACCCGCTGACCCCGTTCGTCACCGAGCAGTTGTGGCAGCAGGTGGCACCGCGTCTTGGCATCAACGCCGAGTCGTTGTCGCTGCGCGCCTACCCGACCGCGGAAGAATTTGGCGGCGACTACGCGCAGGCCGAGGTCGACGTGGAATGGTTCAAGACCATGGTCAGTGCCCTGCGTCGCGTGCGCAGCGAGTTGAACGTACCGCCGTCCAAGCAGGTTCGCCTGCTGCTGCAGGGCGGACAGGCTACCGATCGCGCCCGCCTCGATCGTTTCGCCTCACAGCTGCGCTTCCTGCTCAAACTGGAAAGCATCGACTGGCTGGCCGCTGATGCGGTGACGCCACCGGCCGCGGCTGCCATTGTCGGCGAGTTGAAGCTGCTGGTGCCGTTGGAAGGCCTGGTTGACCTGGATGCCGAACGTGCGCGCCTGGACAAGGAAATCGCCCGCGTTTCTTCGGAAAAGGACAAGAGCGAGGTCAAGCTGTCGAAGTTCACCGACAAAGTGCCGGCGGCGGTGGTTGAGCAGGAGCGTGTACGTCTGGTTGATTGGAACAGCCAGCTGGCCGGCCTGCAGGAGCAGCGCGCGAAGCTGTAAGGCTTGTTGGTTGCTGTTGTGGAAAACGCCGCCTTTGGGCGGCGTTTTCTTTTGTGCGTTGACGATCAACGAGCAAGGAACGAAGAGCCCCCTCATCCGCCCTACCGGGCACCTTCTCCCGCTGGCGGGAGAAGGGACCGCTATGCGTCATGCGATTCTGTGAGTTGGCTGCAATCCTTGCGCTCAAGCACACAATGCCGATTGCCAAGGGAGTCCGCAGAACAGGAAGATCTGCGCATTCCCTTCTCCCGTCTGCGGGAGAAGGTGCCCGGCAGGGCGGATGAGGGCGCTCTTGGCTCTTGGCTCTTGGCTCTTGGCTCTTGGCTCTTGGCTCTTGGCTCTTGGCTCTTGGCTTTTGGCTTTTGGTTTTTTGGCTTTTAGCAT
>NZ_JBRREG010000131.1:0-9695 GCF_056760155.1 Stenotrophomonas sp. STEN022 | reverse complement strand
CCCCCCCCCCCCTCCCCCCACCCCCACCCCCACGCCCCCCCCCCCCACCCCACCCCCCACCCCCCCCCCCCCCCCCCCCGCGTCGCCCCCCCCCGGGCGCGCCCCCCCCCCCCCCCCCCCCGACACTTCAATACCCGCAGCTGCGCTGGCTGCGCATCGATGGCGATACGCAAGGCAGCTGGCGAAGGATTCTTCGCAGCCTGCAACGGTCGGCTGGCAAAACCCAGCGTCTGCCCTGATTCGGCCGCCACCTGCAGCCGTCGCAAGGCCTTGTCTTCGGCCATCTGCGGCCAGCACAGCACGGCACCGCAGCTACCCGAACGCAGGCATTGTTCAGTCGCCCATAGCGCATCACGTTGATCATTGGCCTGCACCACCTGCAACTGGCGCAGGTCGATACCCGCCGCCTGCCAGGCCGGCGCATACGGAATATGCGGCGGTGCCACCAGCACCACGCGCTCACCGGCCTGGGTCAAGCGGGCCAGCGAGGGCCATAGCAGCTGCAACTCACCCACGCCTTCGGCCGGCAACAGAATCTCGCTCAGTGCGGACTCGGGCCAGCCACCGGTAGGCAGCGCCTCATCCAGCAAGGCATGGCCCGTCGGCTGGCGGCTGGCCGGCAGCGGCGCAGGCCGGCCACGCCAGACCCGGCGTTCGTGCAGCAGGCTGTCGAGGGCAACAACCGCGCCCATCAGCCGCGCCGCACCAGTCCACAGAACACACCTTCGATGGCGAAATCCTGATCGTGCTGCACTTCAATCGGCGCATAAGCCGGGTTGCGCGGCAGCAAGCGCAGCCGCGTGCCGCTGCGCGAGAGCCGCTTGATGGTCAGCTCACCGTCCAATCGCGCCACCACCGTCTGCCCGTTGCGTGCATCGCTGCTGCGCCGGACGCCGACCAGATCGCCGTCGAAAATACCGTCGTCGATCATCGAATCGCCCTGCACCCTCAGCAGATAATCCGGACGCGCGGCAAACAGGCGTTCGTCCAGTGCAAGGGTATCGACCAGCTCGGCATCGGCGCCGATCGGTGCACCCGCCGCGACCCGGCCAAGGATGGGCACCTGCAGCAGCTCCGCACGCGGCGCCAGCCCCGCCGGGCGGATTCCCCGCGCCTGCCCGGCAGCCACCTCGATCAGGCCGGCCTCGCTCAAGGCCAGTACGTGTTTGCGCGCCGCACCGCGTGATGCCAGCCCACAGGCGGCGGCAATCTCGGCCAACGAGGGCGCCTGTCCGTGCCCATTCACCTGGTCACGGATATAGCGAAGGATGGCGGCACGGCGCGGGCTGAGGTCAGTCATGGAGTACATTTGTACTCCATCTGCACAAAGCTCGCCAGAGCCTGAGCGCCGCTATTCAGGTGAATACGAAAAACACAGCGCCGCTGCTATCTTTTGCTGCATATGGACCCTAAAACCTCCATAAAATCGCACCCGTCCCTGCCCCAGGCATTGCGCAGCGTGCCGCTGCGTACCATTGCTCCGGTCACCACACTGGCCCTGCTGTTCTTCGCGATTTGGCTGTGGTTTGACGGGCAGCGCCTTGCTGCCGCAGTCAGCTGTCTGTTGTCGGCACTGGCCTTGCTGGCCAGCGTGTGGATCCATCAGCGCAAGCCCCGCCTGGAGACAGGCGGTGTGTTGCTGTGCCTGGGCACGGTAGGCGGCAGCCTGCTCTCCGCCTGGCAGCTGGGTAGCGACGCACTGCCATGGACCTACCTGACCTTGATGTCCAATTTCTTCATTGTCCGCAACCAGATCGCCACCCCGCTCAATCTGTTGCTGGTTGCCGGCCTGCTGCTCATGCCAAACGTGCTGCTCGGTCACCCTGCACACCTACAGGCACTGACGGTGATCGTGCTGGTATTCGGCTTTGGCTACCACTTCTCCCGCCGCCTGCAAGGCGACCGCACGCGTCTTGAGATGCTGGCATCACTGGATGCACTGACCGGCGTCCCCAACCGACGCGCTTTGGAAAAATCATTGCAAGCGCACATCGATGGCATCCGCGATGAGCGCTACCGGCAAGGTCTGGTGGTGATCGACATCGATAATTTCAAAGAGGTCAACGATCACTACGGCCATGGTGCCGGTGATACCGCCCTGTCCGACCTGGCTGCAATCCTGCGTTTTGAACTGCGTGCGAACGATCAGGTATTTCGTTTTGGCGGCGAGGAATTTGTGATTCTTGCCGATACCGGCAGTCAAGAAGCGCTGTTCCGTTTTACCGAGCGCCTGCGCAAAGCAGTCTATGAATCGCTGCGCGGGCCAGGCGGCCGCATCACCATCTCGGCAGGCGCGGCGATGTATGCCGGTGAGCGACGCTGGCAGGACTGGTTTGCGCGTGCCGATGCAGCGCTGTACAAAGCCAAGGGCAAGGGACGCAACAGCGTGGTGGTGGCGGAATAGCTTTGGCTGTTGCCTTTGGCTGTTGCCTTTGGCTTTGGCTCTGCCCCCTCCCTTGCGCCGCAGGCGTAGGGGAGGGTTGGGGAGGGGTAGCTTTCGCCTTCGCTTTCGCCTTCGCTTTCGCCTTCGCTTTCGCCTTCGCTTTCGCCTTCGCTTTCGCCTTCGCTTTCGCTTTCGCCTTCGCTTTCGCCTTCGCTTTCGCTTTGCTTTTACCCTTGCCTCCGCAGTGCGCGCAGTGGACTTTCCGCGAGCCAAAGCCAGAGCAAAAGCAAAAGCCCCCTCATCCGGTGCTGCGCACCACCTTCTCCCGCAAGCGGGAGAAGGGAGCAAAAGCTGTAGCCAGAACAAGCGCAAAACCAAAGCCACGGCAAAGCCAAAACAACAACAGCAACAGCCGAAACAACAGCCGCAGCAACAGCAACAGCCGGAGCAACGGCCGGAGCTACCCCACCCCAGCCCTCCCCTACGTCTGCGGCGCAAGGGAGGGAGCAAAAAAGGGCCGCTTGCGCGGCCCTTCGTTTACAACATCAAGCAGCCGCTTCGATCACGAACGCAGCGGAATCACGCGGATCTCGACGCGGCGATTCTGCGCGCGACCTGCATCGGTGCTGTTGTCGGCGATCGGATAAGCCTTGCCTGCACCCAGGGTTTCAATGCGCTCACGCTGCACGCCCTGTGCGGTCAGGTATGCCGCCACCGCATCCGCACGTTCCTTGGAAATACGGTTGTTCACCGCATCACTGCCGATGCTGTCGGTGTGGCCAACCACTTCGATCATGGTCTGGTTGTACTCGCTCAAGGTGCTGGCAACGCCATTGAGCGCACCGTAGAACTGCGGCTTCAGCGTGGTCTTGTTGAAATCGAAGGTGATGCCGTCGGGCAGGCTCAGGGTGATGTTGTCACCTTCGCGCTGCACGTCGATACCGGTGTTGGCCGTACGCTCACGCAGTGCGCGCTCCTGACGGTCCTGGTAGTTACCAACCGCAGCACCGCCGAGTGCGCCGATACCGGCACCGACCATTGCGCGCTGGCGACGCTCGGTGGCGTTGCCGCCGCTGAGCAGGCCGGCCGCAACACCGATGGCCGAGCCGATCAACGCGCCCTTGCCGGTCTTGTTCTGCTGCTGGGTCTGATTGCCGTACTGGTCCTGCTGCACATACGAGCCACCGGTAGCACAGGCCGAGAGGACGGCTGCCGCCACCAAGCCAATGGAAAGATTACGAACAACAGTAAGGGTGGTCATCTGAGTCTCCTGATAGGCCGGACTGGCCAGCGTGGATTTGCCGGGCAAGCATAAACATCGCGACGCATTACCTGCGTGATCCTCAACCTTCGTCACAGGTGTCCATTCATCTAACTGTCTTGCACGTTAAGCCAATGTCAGCGGCAACGCTGGTACGCGGCCAAGGCCTCATCCCGGCCCTGGGCAAGGTCCACCAGGGGCTGGGTCGGGTAGCTTGGCGCAAGCTCCGTCAGCAGCTGTGGGAACTGCCAGGGCGAGAACCGCGCCTTCACCGGCAGCGCCGCCAGTTCGGGTACCCAACGGCTGATGTAGCGGGCGTTTGGATCGAACTTCTGCGCTTGCGTCACCGGATTGAACACGCGGAAATACGGCGCCGCATCCGCACCAGTGCCGGCGATCCACTGCCAGCCCATGCTGTTGTTTGCCAGGTCGGCATCCACCAGGGTGTCCCAGAACCAGCGTGCGCCCTCTTTCCAGTGCATGCGCATGTGCTTGCACAGAAAACTGCCCACCAGCATCCGCACGCGGTTGTGCATGTAGCCGGTTGCCCACAACTCACGCATGCCCGCGTCAATGATGGGAATGCCGGTACGGCCTTGCTGCCACGCCGCCAGCATCTCCGGTTGCGCCGGCTCCCAGGCAAAACGCTCGAAGCGTGGATTGAGGTTGACGTCACTGGTCTGCGGAAAGTGATGCAGCAGATGCCAGGAGAACTCGCGCCAACCCAACTGGCGGATATAGCCATCGATGTCCGCATCACGGCCAGCACTGCGCATACTTTCCAGCGTGTAAGCGATACGCCACGGTGCGATCTCGCCGAAATGCAAGTGTGGCGACAACAGCGAGGTACCCGTGCGGTCCGGCAGATCGCGTTGCTCGCGGTAGCCATTGAGCGCGCCATCGGCGAAGACTTCCAGTGCTTCCTGCGCGCCGGCTTCGCCGGGTTGCCAGTGCTCCCAGAAACCGACATCCCAATCCAGACGAGGTTTCAGCCCAAGCGCCTGCAAGGGCAAGCCCGACAGCTTCGGCGAACTTAGCTTGCGCGGCGCTTCGGACATGGCAGGCAGACGCCAACGGGTCAGCGCGTTGCGCCAGAACGGCGTGAACACCTTGTACGGACCACCTTGCAGCGTGGCCAGTTCCCAGGGTTCAAACAGCAGATAGCCGTTGTGGCTTTCCACATGCAGGCCCTGCTCGCGCAGGCCACGCTTGATCGCTGCATCACGTGGTTGCGTGGCAGGTTCATATTTGCGATTCCAGTAAACCGCCTCGGCACCGCTTTCAGCAATCAATGTCTGCAGCTGCGCCATGCTGTCGCCACTGCGCAGCAGCAAGGCCGAGCCGATGCCGCGCAGTTGGGCGTCGAGCTGCTGCAGCGAATGGTGCAACCAAGCGTCGGAGGCAGCGCCCGGCGCCCAAGCCCCCTCCTCCTGCGGCGCATGGATATAGACCGGTACTATCTGGTGACCGGCCTCGATCGCGGCCTGCAACGCCGGATTGTCACGCAGCCGCAGATCGCGGCGGAACCAGACAATGGCGGTGGACATGCAACAGCTCCCGCTTACTCGAATGAACCGACCGAATCGTGGCTCAGGTTGTCAAAGCGGGTGTACTCGCCGAAGAACTTCAATTTGCACGAACCGGTGGGGCCACCACGGTGCTTGCCGATGATGATCTCGGCCAGGCCCTTGTCCGGCGAATTTTCCTTGTTGTAGTAATCGTCGCGGTAGATGAAGACGATCATGTCCGCATCCTGCTCGATAGCGCCGGATTCGCGAAGGTCAGCCATCACCGGGCGCTTGTCGGTACGGGTTTCCAGGGAGCGGTTGAGCTGTGACAGCGCGATCACCGGCACGTGCAACTCCTTGGCCAGGCCCTTAAGCGAACGCGAGATTTCCGAGATTTCGGTGGCGCGGTTCTCGCTGTTGCCCGGCACGCTCATCAGCTGCAGGTAGTCGATCACGATCAGGCCCAGGTCGTGCTCGCGCTTGAGCCGGCGGCACTTGGAACGCAGCACTTCCGGCGACACGCCAGGCGTATCGTCGATGAAGATCTTGGTTTCCTTCAGCATGCGGATGGCGCCGGTGACGCGGCTCCAGTCCTCGTCCTCAAGCTGGCCGGTACGCAGGCGCTGCGCATTGATGCGGCCGTTGGACGAGATCAGGCGCATCGCCAGCTGCGATGCGGACATTTCCATCGAAAATACCGCCACGCCCTTCTTCGACTTGATCGCCGCGTACTCGGCAATGTTCAAGGCGAAGGTGGTCTTGCCCATAGCCGGACGCGCGGCCAGGATGATCAGATCGGTCGGCTGCAGACCGGCGGTCATCGCATCGAAATCGTTATAACCGGTCGGCAGGCCGGTGATGTTGCCGCCGTTCTCGAAGCGATTGCGCAGCTCTTCGAAGGCGTCTTTCAACGCACCGGGCATGGCAACGAAGTCGGTGCGGCCGCGCGCGCCCTGTTCGGCGATTGCGAAGACCGACTTCTCGGCGGTCTGCAACAGTTCGGCACTGTCCCGGCCTTCGGGCTGGAAACCGTCATTGACGATATCGGTGCCGACCTGGATCAGCTGCCGCAGCACCGCCTTGTCGCGCACGATCTCGGCATAGGCACCGATATTGGCAGCCGACGGCGTGGTGCTGGCCAGTTCGATCAGGTAGGCACCGTCGCCGACCATATCCAGCTTGCCCTGCGACTCGAACCATTCACCCAGGGTGACCGCATCGAACGGACGATCGCGCTCGGACAGCTCGCGGATCGCACGGTAGATCAGCTGGTGGTCACGCCGGTAGAAATCCTTGTCGGTCAGCGCCTCGTTGACCCGGTCATAGGCCTCGGGTGCCAGCATCAGGCCGCCAAGCACGGCCTGCTCGGCTTCCACCGAATGAGGGGGCACGCGCAAAGCGTCGATGCGCTGCTCGCTGCGATCGGAGCGGTCATTGCGGTCACCGCGGTCGCGGTCGGAACGGAAACCAGTACGGGCGGACATGAAAAGCGTTATTCCTGCAATAAGGCCGTGCGGCCATGGTAGGTGGGCATTGCCCACCGGGATACGTACAAGTCTGTGGATAACCTGTCCACAACCCAAGCCTGCAAGGGCTGGGGATTGGGCTGGCATACAGAAACAAGCACCCGACGCCATTGCAGCGCCGGGGGCGGATTATCGCATGGGCAGCATCAGCGCCGCCCTGCTCCCCCAGGACTTCAGGCGCGGTGCTGGCGCTCGATCCAGACCAGGAACTTGTCGACAAAACCCTGCAGGAACTGGCGGGTGCCCTCATTGCTGATGCTGCCGTCAGCTTCGATCAGCCCTTCCTTGAAATGCAGGAAGGCCTCCGGCTGCGGCATCACCGCCAGATCGACGAATACCAGCACGTTGCGCAGGTGCTGCTGGGCCAGGGCGCTGCCGATCGCACCAATGGAGGTGCCAACCACCGCTGCCGGTTTGCCGGCAAAAGCGTTGTCGCCGTATGGGCGCGACGCAGTGTCGATGGCGTTCTTCAGCACACCGGGAATCGAACGGTTGTATTCAGGGGTGACGAACAGCACCGCATCGGCGGCACGCACCTGGTTCTTCATGCGCGTACCCTGCGCCGGGAACTGGCTATCGTGATCCTGGTTGTACAGCGGGATGTCACCGATCTGTATGTAGTCAAACTTGACCCGATCACCGCCCAGCTTCTCCAGCGCCAGCGCCAGCCGCCGGTTGATCGATTCCTTGCGCAGACTGCCGACGAAAACCGCGATCTTGTACTGGCTCATGACCACCTCGCTCCGTAAGAAGGGCACAGGCTAGCCAGCATGGGCTTCGCAACAGGTGAAGGCAACGCCTGCCATCAGCGCGGGGTGTGCACCATCAGAGGCGCAGGCGACCGGTAAGCCCGCCATAGGCCAGCCGCACGGTATCAAAGCCGTACTTCGACTCCAGCCGCTTGATGATGAAATGGCCGCGCGCCATGTCCTGGTAATAAGCGGTAAACATGGTGTTCAAGGTGGCACCGGCCACCGCGCCGATCACCGGCACTGCCTGTGCAACAAACTTCTCTGACACCACCACCCCGAAGCGGGCAGCGATCTTCTCGACGATCCTGGCCAGCCACTTGCCGGCTTCCTTCGGCCCCAAGCCGAGCAGCACCCCATGGCTGCCACTGATCGCGCTACCGGCCAACTCCGCCGACAGGTGCCGCATCACCTCGGTGGTGAAGCCACGCGCAAGGTAATAACCGGTTTCGCTGGCATCGTCCTGACCGGAATTTCCGCCCAGCGCAAACACCTCAAGACAGGCCTGCCGGGTTGCCATCTCATTCAGATCGAAACCTTCGCTGCGGGCGACATCGGCTACCGCGCGCATGATGATGGTGGTCGACAACGGCAACTCGATCGCCAGTGCCGGCAGGCCACCTGCCCCGCCCAACGCGCCAGAAGCCGCCGCCGCCAGCTTGTGCAGGCGTGGTGATGCAGGCTTGCCGGGTTGTTTGTTGTCCATCGTCCACAGCGCCGTCTGCGCAGCCTTGTACAGGGCCGCTTCGGTGACGCCCTGGATGCGCGAAGACACCGCCGAGGGCAGCTTGCGCACCGCGAATTCCAATGGCCCACCGATCAGGTTGGCCATCTTGGCGGTGAGCGTGGGCGACTCCAGCAAACCCACCGCACGCTCCAGATCGGTCAGATCCTGCGCGTTGTCATGCAGACGCAGAGCAAGCTCGGTCATTCGTTTCAACCTGCTTCAGGCAAGCCCGCCAGCACGCCCATGAACTGCCGGTAGTGGCGCAGTTCGGCGATGGAATCGTGCACATCGCTGAGCGCGGTATGGCTGGACGTCTTGCTCACACCGGCAGCAACCGTCGGCGACCAGCGCTTGGCCAATTCCTTGATGGTGGACACATCGAGGTTGCGGTAGTGGAAGTACTTCTCCAGCCGCGGCATCTGCCGGTGCAGGAAGCGCCGGTCCTGGCAGATCGAATTACCGCACATCGGCGAGGCGCCGGCCTTGATCCAGTCCTGCAGGAAGGCAATGGTCCTGGCTTCGGCCTGGCCAACCGTGATGGTGCTGTCCAGCACCCGCTGCCACAGGCCTGAGCGCTGGTGCTGGTTACGGTTCCACTCGTCCATCGCTTCCAGCGTGGCCAAGGGATGGCTGATGGCGAACTCGGGGCCTTCGGCCAGCACATTGAGCTGACCGTCGGTGACGACGGTAGCGATCTCGATGATGGAATCGTTGTCCGTATCCAGACCAGTCATTTCCAGATCAATCCAGATCAACCGATCGTTACCCGCGTTGTTGTCCGCCATGTGCCGCCTCGTGCTTGGGGCCGGCGGTCAAATACCGCACGGCCGGAATTTCGAAGCGCACATGATACCCCTGCCCAAGGTGGGAGCTACGTCAAAGATCGTCCGGGGTCAGCAACGGACGCCCGCGCTTGGCCCTGAAATAATTGGTAAGGCGCAGGCTGGCCTCTTGTGCCAGCACCCCGCCCTGCACCTGCACACGGTGATTGTGGCGTGGATCGGTGAGCAGATCGAACACGCTGCCGCAGGCACCGGTCTTGGGATCGGTGGCGGCAAATACCACCCGCGCGATGCGCGCGTGCACCAAGGCCATCGCACACATCGCGCAAGGCTCAAGCGTCACGTACAAGGTGCTGCCAATCAGCCGGTGATTGCCCAGCGCCTTGCCAGCCTGGCGCATGGCAACAATCTCGGCATGCGCACTGGGGTCATGGCTGGCGATATTGAGGTTCCAGCCTTCGCCCAGCAGCGCGCCATCGGCGCCCACCAAGACCGCGCCAACCGGAATTTCATCGAACTCGCGCTGCGCACGATCGGCCAGCGCCAGCGCGTGGCGCATCCACTGTTCGTCGTTGAGGGCTGGATCAATCTGGGACATGCAGGGAACACGGGGATGGAAGCGGCGCAAGGGTAGCGCAGATGACCGCAGCCTGCTGCTTGACGGCCCGAGCAACAGGTATTTGCCTGCAGGAGCGGCGTAGGCCGCGAAGCACGCTGTTCATCAGACGACGCAGTTGCCTGGGGCCAGGCAACGTCAGC
>NZ_JBRREG010000130.1:0-9728 GCF_056760155.1 Stenotrophomonas sp. STEN022 | reverse complement strand
TTTTTGGCGGTGTCGGTGCGGACGGTTGCTGGTTGGTAGTTTCTCGGGACACCCCGGGCGCCGGACGGGGCCGCCACTACCGTTGCCTTCAGCGCGAAAGGGAGGAGGTGGTCAGCGCAGCAGGCGGGCGGCGTCCAGCAGGATCATCGGTTGCTGGCCGACGCGGGCGATGCCGCGGAACAGCTCGTTGGATATCTGGCAGATGCGCGCGGTGTCTGGCGGCTCGATCTGCGAATCGTTGAGGTTGGCGACGTCTTCCACCGCCGACACGCGCAGGCCGAGGGTCTCGCCATTCTCTTCCAGTACGACGATGCGGGTCTGCGAGTCTTCCGGTGCGCTGTGCACGTCGAGATGACGGCACAGGTCCATCACCGGTACCACCTGGCCGCGCAGGTTCATGATGCCGAGCATGGCCGGGCCGGTGCCGCGCAGTGCCAGCAGCGGTACCGGCAGGACGACTTCCTGCACCTTCAGCAGCTCCAATGCATACGTTTGTTGGCCACAACGCAGACGCAGCCAGCGCGAGCTGCGCTCGGCGGCGCGGCGTTGCTGCGGACTGCTCGCTGGCCGCTGTGCCTGCGCTTGCAGTTCCTGCCAGGTGCTGGGGCGTGCATCCGACGAAGGCTCTGCCAGGGCGCGGACGCTCGGAGTGCTGCGCGGCGCCGGGACCGGGCTTGCCGGCAAACCTGCGGCGGTCTCAAACGCAGCCTGCAAGCTGGCGCTGTCGCTATGGGCGAGCTTGCGGCTTTCGGCCGGGCCGGTTTCGTAGATCACTTCATCCGGCAGGTCATCCCAGGTAGGAGGACGACCGGCATTGGCGGCGCTGGTGGCCGCCATTGCGTCGTCGAACGCGGCCTGCAAGGCTGCGGTATCGCCGGACGCAATGCTTGCCGGAGCAGGTGCCGGGGCGGCTGAAGGCCTGGCTTGCGCTTCGGCCAGTGCGGCTTCGAACACTGCCTCAAGTTCAGCGCTGTCGCCCGGCACTTCGATCGCCGCCGCTTTGGCAGGCGTTGCGGGTGCGGGGGCCACCGCTGTGGGCACTGCCTCCAGCAGCAGTTCGCCCAGATAGTCGTCGAGTACGTCGCTGCTCATGCGGCGCGCTCCAACTGCGCGGCTTCGTTGAGCAGCAGCCATTCAAGGGCGTGCCGGTAAGCGGCCATGCCGCGCCCTGGGTAATCGTCGCCGAGCACCGGCACGGTCAGGGCAGCGGGATTGCAGATGCGGGTGTCGACCGGAATGGCGTCTTCCCAGACACGCTCGCCGTGACGATCCTGCATCAGTTTCAGGGTTTCATTGCCGGCGCGGGTGCGGCGGTCGAACAGCGTCGGCAGCACGGAGATCGGCAGGGGGCGCTTGCGCGAGCGCTCGACCATCTCACCAGTACGGACCATGCCGTCCAGGCCGTGCAGGGCCAGCGGCTCGGCCTGGGTCGGGATGATAAGGCGGTCGGCGGCGGCCAGTGCATTGATCATCAACAAGCCCAGCGTCGGTGCGCAATCCAGCAGGATGTAATCGTGCTGCTCGCCGTGCCGAGCGAGCGCCTGCTGCAGGGCAAGGCCCAGACCAGGCTGGTTGGCGCTGCGACGTTCCAGCGTGGCCAGCGAGGCCTGCGCGCACAGATAGTCCAACCCGGGAATATCACTGTGGCGGGCGAGCGCAGCAATCTCATGTGGTGGCGTGGCGAACAGTTCCTGCACGCCCTGCGGCACCGGCTCAACCGGTACGCCGAAGGCGCGGGTCAGCGAGGAGTGGGGGTCCAGGTCGATCAGCAGCACCTTGTGCCCGCGAGCGGCCAGGCCGCGGCCCAGCGACAAAGTGGTGGTGGTTTTGCCGACGCCGCCTTTTTGGTTGGCTATGGCCCAGATGCGCATCATTGGACTCCTTCGATGACCGCCGGTACCGCGCTGCGAATGGCACCTGCGGCAGAGGTGCCGCCGTTGTCGTCCTCATCGCTGGTACTGGCTGTGGTGTTACCGGCAGCCGGCAGATCGGCTGCCGCTGCCGAATCGGCGAGGATGATCACCATCACCCGCCGGTTGCGGTTGCGCCCTTCGGGCGCATCGTTGCTTTCGCGTGGACGGAACTGGCCGTAACCGACCATCGCCAGTCGTTGCGGCTGCACGCCATGGTCGGCGAACAGGTGCACCACGCTGGCGGCACGTGCGGCCGACAGTTCCCAGTTGGATGGGAACTGCGCGGTGGCGATCGGCAGATTGTCGGTGTGACCTTCGACGCGCACGCCGTTGGGCGCATCGAGCAGAACATCGGCCAGGGTGCCGAGCGTGTTGCGAGCGCTGGCGTCCAGGGCTGCCGAACCAGTGGTGAAGAGGATGTCGCTGTTGATCTCGACCTCGATCCACAGCTCGGTGCGACGCACGGTGATGACGCCCTGCTTGACCAGCGGCGCCAGCGACTGGCTGAGGCGGTCGGCGATCTGGTTGAGCTGGCGCTCGGCGCGCTGCAGCTGTTCCTGATTGTGTGCCGACACAGGCATGCGCATATGCGATGCCATCGACGGCAACTGGGTTGGGTCTGCCAGTGCGCCACCAGTCATGCTAGGTGCACTGATTACCGAGGGCGAGTCGTAGCCGCCGCCCTGCAACTGCTTGTTGCCCACCTGCACCTGGCTGATGGTGCGCGGCGCGCCGCCAAAGGCGGTGGTCAAGGCGTCGGCCATGACCCGATACTTTCCTTCGTTCAAGGATGAGATGGCGTACATCACCACGAAGAAGGCGAGCAGCAGCGTCATCAGGTCGGCATAGGGGATGGCCCATGCTTCGTGGTTGGCGTGCTCTTCGTGGTGCTTGCGACGGGCCATGATTCAGTTCACGAAGCCAGCCAGGCTGTTCTCGATATTGCGCGGGTTCTCGCCCTGGGCAATGGCGATCAGGCCTTCGATGATCATTTCACGCTCACGGCAACTGCTGGCGATCACGCCCTTGAGCTTGGCCGACACAGGCAGGAACAGCAGGTTGGCCGAGGCGATGCCATAGATGGTCGCGGTGAACGCGGCAGCGATGCCGTGGCCGAGTTTGCTCGGGTCGGCCAGGTTTTTCATGACCGCGATCAGGCCAAGCACGGCGCCGATGATGCCCAGGGTTGGGGCATAGATGCCCATACCTTCGAATACCTTGGTGGCGGCCAGATCCTGTTGCTCCTGACTGCCGAGTTCGATTTCCAGCATGTGGCGGATGGTGTCCGGCTCGACGCCATCGACCACCAGCTGCAGGCCCTTGCGGATGAACGGATCGTCCTGCAGCTCGACCTGCGGTTCCAGGCCGAGCAGGCCCTGACGGCGGGCGATATTGCTCCAGTCCACGATCTGCTGGACCAGCGCGCGACGGTCGCTGGCAGGTGGGCGGATCACCCAACGCACGATCTTGAAGGCGTGCTTGAACACGGCCGGCGAGGTGTGCAGCAGGATTGCTGCCAGGGTGCCGACGATGACGATCACAAACGCAGCAGGTGACCACAGCGAGGACAGGCCGGCGCCCTTGAGGATACTGCCGCCCACCAGGGAGGCGAGGGCGAGGAAGAGTCCAATGATGCTGAGTCGGTCCATGGTGCGTATATCGGCCTCGTTGTAGCGGTCTTGAATCAATGAGCGGTGCAGCTGTTGTTGCTGTAGCTGTTGTTAGCCCCTCTCCCGCCTGCGGGAGAGGGGTTGGGGTGAGGGCAGCTCTGGCTTTGAAAGCTGGAAGCACCCCTCACCCGCCCCGTCTTCGCGGGGCCGCCCTCTCCCGCAGGCGGGAGAGGGGACTAGCAGGATCGCGAGATTGCAGGCGGCTTGCGTCTGCATTGCTTACCCCTGCACTCCACGCAGCCCATCCACATCCAGAATCAGTGCCATGCGCCCATCGCCAATCAGAGTCGCGCCGGCATAGCCGTTCAAGCCGCGCAGTGCACGTGGCAACGGTTTGATCACCACTTCCTCGCGGCCGCGTACCTGGTCCACCACCAGCCCGAAGCGGGCTTCGCCCATCTGCAGCACGACGATGGTCAGCAGCGTCGACGGTGCCGGGGTGATGCCCAGCCATTGACGCAGGTCCAGCAGGGCCAAGGTGTGGGATTTGCGGTCCAGCACCGCGCGACCATCAAACCAACCCAGCGAGGTGGCCGGTGCGTGCAGCACCTCCATCACGCGGGCCAAAGGCAGGGCGTAGACGTCCTCGCCAGCTTGCACCAGCAGGGTCGGCAGGATCGCCAGGGTCAGCGGTACGCGGATCAGGAAGCGGCTGCCACGGCCCAGCTCGGACTGGATCTGGATCTGGCCGCTGAGCTCGCGGATACGCGACTGCACCACGTCCATGCCGACGCCGCGGCCGGAAATATCGGTGACTTCCTGCTTGGTCGAGAAACCGGGCAGGAATACCAGGTGCAGGCACTCTTCGCTGCTCAGGCGGGCGGCGGCTTCCGGGTCGAGCAGGCCCTTGTCGCGGGCCTTGGCGCGCAGGCGCTCCGGGTCGATGCCGGCGCCATCGTCCTGCACTTCGATGCTGACGTAGTCGCCTTCCTGCTGTGCGGACAGGCGCACCCGGCCCATGCGCGGCTTGCCTTGGGCTTCGCGCAGTTCCGGCGATTCGACGCCATGATCAATGGCGTTGCGCACCAGGTGCACCAGCGGGTCGGCCAGTGCTTCGACCAGGTTGCGGTCCAGTTCGGTATCGGCGCCGATCAACTCCAGATCGACTTCCTTCTGCAGTGAGCGGGCAACGTCGCGGGCAACCTTGGGGAAGCGCGAGAACACCTTGCCGACCGGCTGCATGCGGGTGCGCATCACCGCCGATTGCAGGCGCGCGGTGGCGATGTCCAGGGTGGAGACTGCACGGTCGAGCTCTTCGTCCTTGAGGCGCATGCGCAAGGTCTTGAGCCGGTTGCGGGCCAGCACCAGTTCGCCGATCAGGTTGACGATGGCATCCAGCCGCTTGGTGTCCACGCGCACGGTGTGCTCGGGCTCGGCAGCCTTCGCGGCGCCTGGTTTGGCTGCGCCTGCTGCAGGGCGAGCGGGTGCGGCGGGTGCCGCGGCCGGCTTGGGCTTGGGCGCAGCAGGAATCGCCTGCACAGCGACAGCGCCAGGAGCAGCACCGCCATGCAGCTTGTCCAGCAAGGCTTCGAACTCGTCTTCGTCGATCAGGTCGTCGCCGGGCTTTGCCGCAGCGATCGGCTGGGCACCGGGCGTACCGCTGCCATGCAGTTCGTTGAGCAGGGCTTCGAACTCGTCTTCGCTGATCAGGTCGCTGTCACCCGCCGGCGCAGCGACCGGCTGCGCGGCTGCGATGACTGGCGCGGCGCCAACATCGAACTGCGCGATCAGTGCAGCAGGTGCATGCTCCGGTTCGGTGCCCGAAGACACGGCGTCGAGCATGGCCTGCAGCCAATCCAGCGACTGCTGGGCGGCGTCGAAATGATGCGCCAGCAGTTCGGCCTTGCCGGCCCGCGCCATGCCCAGGGTTTCCTCGGCGGCGTGGCACAACTCCACCATCGGGTGGATCGCCAGAAAACCGGCGCCACCTTTCAGTGTGTGGAAACCACGGAATACGGCGTTGAGCTGGTCGCTGTCGTGCGGTGCCTGCTCCAGCGTCACCAGCTGCTCGCCGAGGCGATCCAGGATTTCCTGCGCTTCGAGGATGAAGTCGGCGGCGATGTCGTCGGCAAAAGCGCTCATGGCTTACAGCCCCAGGTCCGAGAGCAGGTCGTCTGCGTCCACCTGTGACACGGCATGGCGGTCCAGGCCATTGACGGCGGGGCCAGCCAGGCCCTGGTTGCGGGCTTCTTCTTCCGGCGGCGGCAGGCCGAGCGCGCCAAAACCTTCATGCACGCGACGGACGATGCCGACGACGCGGCGGATGATCTGTCCGGTCAGGTCCTGGTAGCTCTGGGTCAGGGCTACTTCGGTGAGGTTGTGGCGGATGCGTTCGAGGATTTCGCCCTGTTCGGCATTCAGCCCGTCCGCACGCAAGCGCTCGGTCAGCGCGCGGCATTCTTCGGCCAGATCGAGCGTGCGATGGGTGGCCTGCTCGGTCATCTGCACCACGTGGTCCAGGCGCGCGCAGGCATCATCCAGCTCACCCGCTTCGCTGGGCACGCTGGGTAGTTCGCCCAGCGCCTGGCCCAGTTCGCGTGCAAGCCGGCCCAGTCCGGACATCATCGGCTGCGTGCGCAGGGCGGCGAGTGCGTCGATTTCCCGGCGCCAGCCAGCCTCATCGCCACTCTCCAATGCTGCCAGTGCGTCCTGCAGGCGCTGCACAAGGGCCGATTTGTCGCTCAATGCTTCCCCGGGCTGGTTCATCAGGCGCTCGCTGCCAGGCGTTCGAAGATCTTGCCGAGCTTCTCTTCCAGCGTCTGCGCGGTGAACGGCTTGATGATGTAGCCGTTCACGCCGCTCTGTGCGGCCTCGATGATCTGCTCGCGCTTGGCCTCGGCGGTAACCATCAGTACCGGCAAGGTCTTGAGCTTGGCATCGTTGCGGATGGCCTTGAGCAGCTCGATGCCGGTCATCACCGGCATGTTCCAGTCGGTGACGACGAAATCGAACGACTGCGTCTGCAGCATCGACAGCGCGGCATGCCCGTCCTCGGCTTCGGCGGTATTGGTGAAGCCCAGATCGCCGAGCAGGTTCTTGACGATGCGACGCATCGTCGAGAAGTCGTCAACGATCAGGATGCGCATGTTCTTGTTCAAAAGGCTTTCCTCTTCATGGTTCTTCGAGCCCGGCGTCGGCCGCCTCGAAAATCTTCAGTCGGCTACGCAGGCGCAGCGTGGCCTGACCGTGGATCTGACAGACGCGGGATTCGCTGACGCCCAATACCGCGCCGATTTCTTTCAGGTTCAATTCCTGCTCGTAGTACAGCGACAGCACCAGTTGCTCGCGCTCGGGCAATTGGCCGATGGCCTTGCCGAGCTCGGCGCCGAACTGGCTGCGCTCCAGCACCTGCTGCGGGTTGGGGCCGCCGGTGCTGGGGGTGTCCAGCTCACCCTGGTCTTCGATGCGTGATTCCAGGCTCAAGACCTGGCCACGCGAGGCGTCTTCGACCAAGCGCATGTATTCGGGCAGCGGCAGCTCCATCGCTTCGGCCACTTCACTGGCGCTGGCCGCACGGCCGCTGCTCTGCTCAAGGCGGCGGATGGTGGCAGCGGCATCGCGGGCGCGGCGGTGCACCGAGCGCGGCACCCAGTCGCCACGGCGGATCTCGTCGATCATCGAGCCGCGGATGCGGATCGATGCGTAGGTTTCAAACGAAGCGCCCTGTTCGGCGTCATAGCTGCGCGAGGCCTCGATCAGGCCCATCATGCCGGCCTGGATCAGGTCATCGACCTCGACGCTGGCGGGCAGGCGCGCGGCCAGGTGGTGGGCGATGCGGCGTACCAGGTCGGCGTGGCGGGCAATGCAGTCATTGGCCGCGTTGCGCTGGACCTCACGGTATTGGGCGGCTGCATTGTTCATGCCTTCACCTTCTGCTGGATGATGCGTTCCAGGAAGAACTCAACGCCGCCGCGCGGGGCGGTTGGGGCTTGCCAGCGCGCGGTGCGGCGGGCGATTTCGTTGATGGCCAGCGAGGCCGGCGCGGAAGGGTAGAGCTTGACCACCGGCTGCTGGCGTTGCACCGACAGGCGCAGCCAGTCGTCCTGCGGCACGCAGCCCAGGTAGTTCAGGGAGACATCGATCAGGAACTTCTCGCAGACCCGCACCAGCTTTTCGTACAGGGCGCGGCCTTCGTTCGGGTCGCGCACCATGTTGGCGACGACCTGGATGCGATCCACGCCGCGCTCGCGCGAGAGCACCTTGATCAGTGCGTAGGCATCGGTGATCGAGGCCGGTTCGTCGCAGACCACCACCACGGTGTCCTGGGCGGCCTGGCAGAAGGTCAGTACGCTGTCGGTGATGCCGGCGGCGGTGTCGATGATCATCACATCGAGCTCGCGTTCCAGCTCGGAGAACACATTGACCAGGCCAACGTGCTCGGCAGGCTGCAGCTCAGCCATGTGTCGGCGGCCCGAGGCGGCGGGCACGACCAGCACGCCGTTCGGGCCTTCGATGATGACTTCTTCCAGCGTGGCGCGGCCGGCGACCAGATCGGCCAGGGTGTGCTTGGGCTGCAGGCCGAGCACCACGTCGATGTTGGCCAGGCCCAGGTCGGCGTCGAGCAGCAGGGTACGTTTGCCCATGCCTGCCAGTGCCACGGCCAGATTGGCCGAGACATTGGTTTTACCTACACCACCCTTGCCGCCAGTGACCGCGATGGTGCGTACCGGGCCGGCGGGTTCGTGCCGGGTTGCCGACAGCGGGAAGGTGTTGGTCAGCTTGGCGTACTCACGCGACTGCATTGTTCAACTCCGTGTTGCAGGGCATATCGGCCGCGCGGCGCAAATCTTCAAGGCGGAGTACAAGATTTGCGGCAGAGGCCCGATAAAGGTCTTCCGGGACGTCCTGGCCGTCGGTCACCCAGGTGATCGGCAGGCGGTGATCGACCGCCACCGACAGGGCAGAACCGAAGCGGCCGGTCTCGTCCAGCTTGGTCAGCACCACGCCCTGCGGGTTGGCGGCGCTGAAGCGGCGCACCACTTCGTCCATGTCCTGGAAGGCGGTATTGGCCGGCAGCACCAGCAGGGTGCGGATCTGGCCGGCGGCGCGCAGCCACTGCAGCTGGGCGGTGAGGGCGCGGTCGCGCTGGCCCAGGCCGGCGGTGTCGATCAGCACCAGTTTGTAGTCGGCCAGCTTCTGCAGCAGCTGATTGAGGTCGGTGCCGCTATTGGCCTCGTGCACGGCGATGCCGAGCTGGCGGCCGAAGCCGTACAACTGCTCGCGGGCGCCGATGCGCTGGGTATCGGTGGTGACCAGGGCCACGTCGCGGGCGGCATGGGCTTCGGCGAAACGGGAGGCCAGCTTGGCGATGGTGGTGGTCTTGCCGGCGCCGGTGGGGCCGACCAGGGCGATCACGCCGCCGGTTTCCATCGGGTCGACCGGGGCGATCGGCAGCTTCTTGGAGATCAGCCCCAGCATCAGGCCGCGGGCGCGGCTGGGGTCGATGTCGGCCGGGATCTGGGTGGCGACGTCGCGGGCCAGGCCGGCGTCGAAACCGTATTCGTCCATCAGGTCGAGTGCATTGGCGCGCACCGCGCTGCCGCGCAGGCGCTCATCGGTGAAGCGGTTCATCTCGCGCTCGATCAGGTGGCGCATGCCGGCCACTTCCTGGCGCAGCTGGCTGAGCTGCTCGTCGTCGCGGGCGATGATCACCGGGCCGGTGGTGATCGGGTTGACCGGGGCAGTGCTGGCGACCGCTGCTGGTGCGGTGGTTTCGATGGTGATGACCGGGGCTTCAGCTGATGGCGGCGCTGCGAACGCAGCGATTGGTGCAGCGATCTGCTCGATTGCAGGTGCCACAGCGGCAACGGCGAGGACCGGCACAGCAGGAATTGCAGGGATCGCCACAGCGGCAGCCGGTTGCAGCGGGGCCAGCTCCGGCTCAGGCATCGGCGGATCGATGACGAAGCGTGCGCGCTCGATCGAAGCAGGTGGCTCGATGGTGACGGCGGCGATGGCGTCGGCGAAGCTGGCTTGCTGGGTGACAGCGGGTACGGTTGCGAGCGGCGCGACCGCAGCGGTGCTGCCGGCCGGCCGGAACGCCGGCACGATCGGCTGTTCGTCGGCGCTGGCCGGCTGGGTGGCAAACAAGCTCTGCGGGGCCGGCGCGCGGGGGGCGACCGGTTCAACCTCGGCCGACTTGAGC
>NZ_JBRREG010000129.1:0-9767 GCF_056760155.1 Stenotrophomonas sp. STEN022 | reverse complement strand
CCGCCCCCGCCGCCGCGCGCCCCCGCGCCGCCGCCCCCCCCCCCCCCCGCCCCCCCCCCCCCCCCCCCCCCCCCCCCCCCCCCCCCCCCCCCCCCCACTACGGGCACCACCCGTGAAACCCAGCGTCCTGCAAGCCGCCGCACCTTCTATTTCCCCGCCAGCACCCAGTCAGAGGTTGAGAACCTGCCCCGCCGTCGCCATAAAGGACGTTCCTGACAGCAACGTAGCCAGCCATGAGCGATCTCCCCCACGTATTCGAGGCAACCACCGAAACCTTCGAGGCCGAAGTCCTGCAGAAATCCATGCAGACCCCGGTGCTGGTCGATTTCTGGGCCACCTGGTGCGGGCCATGCAAGAGCCTGGGGCCGATCCTGGAGAAGCTCGCCGGCGAGTACAACGGTGCGTTCGAGCTGGCCAAGGTCGACGTCGACAAGGAGCAACAGGTTGCTGCCGCCTTCCAGATCCGCTCGGTACCCACGGTCTTCCTGATCAAGGACGGCCAGATTGTCGATGGCTTCCCCGGCGCGATGCCCGAGGGCCAGCTGCGTGAGTTCCTGACCCAGCACGGCGTCATGCCGGCTGAGGCGACTGCTGCCGTCGAAGAGGACATCCAGGCGCTGCCGCTGGACCCGCAGGCCGAAGTCGCCGCATTGCGTGAGGCCATTGCCGCTGAGCCGGACAAGGCCGAGCTCAAGCTCGACCTGGCCCTGGCACTGCTCAAGACCGGTGCAACCAGCGAGGCCGGGCAGCTGTTGGACGGCCTGCCGGCCAACCTCGCCACTGACGACCGCGCCATCCGCGCGCGCGCGCGCCTGGACTTTGCCGCCGCTTTGCAGGACGCCCCAGCCTCCGATGTACTGGCTGCACGCATACAGGCCGACGGAAATGACCTGGAAGCGCGCTACCTGCTGGGCATCCAGCATCTATTGGCAGGCGAGGATGAAGCCGCGTTGGAGCAGTTCATCGAAATGCTGCGCATCGACCGCAGCTTCCGCGACAGCCTGCCCAAGAAAGCGCTGATCGACGCGTTCCGGGTGATCGAAGACGAAGACCTGGTGGGCCGTTACCGCCGCAAGATGTCTTCGCTACTGTTTTAACTTGGTGCCAGACAGTTCAATTTGCGTGTCAATTGCACGAAAATTGACAGCTCATCGTGGATGATCCTGCCGTGGCCCTCGCCACGGCGCCTTGGAACGTATAACGATGAAGTTGGAAGCAGCCCGATGTCAGCGTAACGGACACGCGTTTTTGGAGCCGAAGTGGCCGTGAGTAACATCGACGTTCGCCCATCCCTGTCACAGCTGCTGCTAGCTGCGTTGTTGCTGTGTTGGGCAACACTGGTCAGCGCCCAGGACTGGAACTACCGCGCACGCCCCGGCGATACCTTGTGGGACCTGGGCGCACGCTACCTGAAGGCCGATGTGCAGTGGCAGCAGCTACAGGCACACAACAAGATTACCGATCCGTACCGGCTCGCACCCGGCCAGACCCTGCGCTTCCCTATTGCCTGGCTGCGCGTACAACCTGCACCGGCACGGGTGGTCGCATCGCGCGGTCAGGCCCAGGTGAGCGATCCGGTCAACGGCACACGCGCCGTGCAGGCCAACATGCTGCTACCGATCGGCAGCCAATTGCAGACCGGTGATGATGCCAGCGTCACCCTCAGCTTCGCCGATGATTCACGTCTGCAGCTTCGTGAGAACTCACTGTTGCAGCTGGACCAGCTCAGCAGCTATGGCGCCACTGGCATGGTCGACACTCGCATGCGCCTGCAGCGCGGACGCAGCAGCAACCAAGTGACGCCAGCGCGCGGGCCGGCATCGCGATATATCATCACCGCCCCCACCGCGACCAGCAGCGTGCGCGGCACCTTGTTCCGGGTAAACGCCGGCGACGAGGACAGTCCTGCAGCCACCGAGGTCGTCCAGGGACGTGTGCAGGTGGGCAATCGCGCCGGTCAACGGCTGATTGGTGGCGGCCATGCAACCCTGGTCCGCGCAGCGGGCAGCGCGCCGACACAGTCGCAACAACTGCTGCCGGCTCCACAGCTGCTTGAGTCACGCTTGCGACTGCAACCACTGCCGTTGCTGGCTGCCTGGCGACCGCTGGATGCAGCCAGACGTTACCGGGTAGAGGTAGTGTTTGCAGCGACGCCAGACGTCGTACTGTTCGCCCGCGAGCTGACAGAGCCGCAGATCCGCATCGAGAGCTTGCCGCCCGGCCAGCTTCGCCTACTGGTACGTGCCATCGACACCGATGGCGTCGAAGGCCTGGATGCCGAGCATGATTTCCTGGTGCCGGAAGGCCTGCCCGCGCCGTTGACGCTGGCGCCGCTGCATGGGCAGACCGTGCATCAGCTGCAGCCGCGCTTCCAGTGGGCCAAGGTTGCCGGCGCCACTGGCAGCGTGCTGCAGATCGCGGACAATCCGGACTTCCTGCAACCCTTGGTCGAACAACAGGCCAGCAACCAGCAGTTGCGTATCGGCAGCCCACTGCCGGCTGGGAACTATTTCTGGCGACTGGCCTCGATCGATGGCGACAACAACCCCGGCCGCTACGGCCAGGCATTGCCGTTGCAACTCAGTGATGTGCCCGTTGCGACGCCACTGGACTCGGCAAAAGATCACAAGGGCCTGCTGACCCTACGCTGGCCGGCCGACAACGCCGCCCAACACTATCGCGTGCAGATCTCGCGCAAGGCGGATTTCTCCCGACTGCTGCTGGATGAACAAGTGGATATTCCCGAGATCGCACTCAAGCAACCCTGGCGTGGCGGCACCCTGCATGTGCGCGTGCAGAGCATCGAAGACGATGGCTATGCCAGCACGTTCTCCACGCCCCAGCAGATCCAGCTGCGCTGCCGTCTCTGCTATGGCGTCGGTGCAGGCGCTTTGCTGCTTCTCGCCCTATGAGGCCACTACGGCCGCGCTGGCAGGTAAGGCTGCTGTTTGTATTCGGCTGCGCGCTTGTGGTCGGCTGGCTAAGCCATGCGCGGGTGTTCTGGCAACAGGATGTCGCCAGCTACGATCTATTGGTGGGCGACTGGGAGTACCCGCCCGACCCCCGTCTGGCGATCATCGCCATCGATGACCGTAGCCTGCAGCAACTTGGCCAATGGCCGTGGCCACGCAGCGTTCATGCGCGGCTGCTGGATCGCCTGCACCAAGCGGGCGTGGAGCGCGTTGCACTGGACCTGATGCTCCCCGACGCCGATCGCAAGGACGCCAGCCAGGACAACGCCTTGGCCGCGGCGATCCGCCGCAATGGACGGGTCGTGCTGCCGGTACTGGCCGCACCGGCCAGTGACGAAGCGGTACCCGAGGAACTGCTGCCCGTACCTGCCATTGCCAAAGCGGCAGCCACGCTCGCACACACCGATATCGAAGTGGATGGTGACGGCGTTGCGCGCGGCGTCTATCTCAAGGCCGGCATCGGTTCGCCACATTGGCCTGCACTGGGTGCCGCGCTGGCCGGAACCAACCAGCCGTTACCGGGCATGGTCGATCCTGCGCCACGGGCCCGCTCTCCCTATCAATGGCATCGCGATCATTACGTGCGACTACGCTATGCCGGGCCGCCTGGCAGCTTTCCGCAGATGTCCTATATCGACGTGCTTGAGGGCCGGATACCCAACGATCTGCTGAAGGACCGGCTGGTTATTGTCGGCATGACTGCCAGCGGCATCGCACCGCGCCTGCTCACCCCTACGTCGCACGACAACTGGATGAGCGGCAGCGAGTATCAAGCCAACGTGGCTTCGATGTTGCTGGCCGGCAATGCCATCCGCCCGCTGCCACCGCTGCTGCAGACTGCAATCACCATTGCACTGGTGGTACTGGGCGCGCTAGGGATCACCTCCGCCATCCGTCAGCGCTGGCTGCTGGGCGCATTGGCCATCCCCGCCCCCATATTGCTGAGCCTTGCTCTGCTACATGGCGCGAATCTATGGTTCGCGCCGTTTGCGGCGACCGCGGGCTTCATCGGCATACTTTTGTTCTGGACGCTATGGCAGATGCGCTACTGGCGCCGCCAAGCCAACCGTGACCCGCTCACCGGCCTGGCCAACCGCATGCGCTTTGAAGAGACGCTACGGCGAGAGACCGATGCCGCCCGCCGTAGCGGCCGCCCCTTGACCCTGCTGCTGATCGACGTCGATCACTTCAAAAGCTGCAATGACAGCCACGGGCATTACGTCGGTGATCGCCTGCTACGTTACCTGGGCCGCACCATCGAGGACATGGCGCGACGCCCGCGCGACCTTGCCGCGCGCTTCGGTGGTGACGAGTTCGCCCTGATCCTGCCCGACACCCCGCCGGCCGGTGCCGAGCAACTGGTGCAGAGCTTGATCAGCCGTGTACGCCAGCTCAGCATCCCGGTCGACAAGGCTCTCCACAGCAAGACCAGGACCACCGTCACCATCGGCGTGTGCAGCGTGCTGCCGGGTCCGGACGATGGCCCTGCACGCCTGTTCGAAGCCGCCGACGCTGCCTTGTACCAGGCCAAGCAGGCTGGCCGCGACGGCTACCGCATGGCCCCGCCCTGGCCACACTGAACCCCTTCCATACGCATGCGAATGCTAGACTCCGGTTCCCCTGTCAGTCCGCATCCGCAATGAAAGCCAGCCTGTTCCGCCGCGGCATCAACCTGTGGCCTCCGTTCCTGTTCGCTGGCATCCACGTCACCGCCATCAGCGCCGACTACCGTTACGTGCGGGTCGAGCTGCGGCAGCGGCCCTGGAACGTGAACTACGTGCGCACCCATTTCGGAGGCAGCCTGTTCGCGATGACCGACCCGTTCTGGATGCTGTGCCTGCTGCAGAACATGGGCAGCCGCTACTTCGTCTGGGACAAGGCCGGCAGCATCGAGTTCCTCAAGCCCGGCCGTGGTGTGGTGTGGACCGAATTCCGGCTGGACGACGCCACGCTGGAGGAAGTCAAGGCCGCCACCGCCAACGGCGACAAATACCTGCACTGGTTCGAGAACGAGGTACTCGATGCCAGCGGCGAGGTGGTGGCAAGGGTGCGCAAGCAGGTCTATGTGCGACTCAAGCCGGACGCACGCAAGCTGGATTGAGGCAAGGCAGCAACACAGATTTCTCTGAACGCAGCCGTTCCAGCGTTCTGCGGCGCACATACGGAAGACACCCGAACGCTACAATTCGCGGATGTCGCCCGAAGCCGTCTCCCCCGCCCCCCGTCCCTCCCTGCAACGTCTTTTCCTCACCGGCCTGCTGACCCTGCTGCCGATCTGGTTGACCTGGGTGGTCGTCAAATTCGTGTTCGTCCTGCTCTCGGGCATCAGCAGCCCGCTGATCGTGCCGCTTTCCGAGCGTATTGCCTCCTCGTTCCCGGATTATCTGGGCTGGATCAAGGTCGAATGGATGCAGGACATCACCGCCCTGCTGGCCACTTTGCTGGTGATCCTGCTGGTTGGCATCCTCAGCCGCCGGGTGATCGGCCAGCAGCTGCTGCGCTGGTTTGGTGCGGTTATCCGCCGTATTCCGCTGGCCAGCATCATCTATGACAGCGCCAAGAAGCTGCTGGACATCCTGCAGACCAAGCCCGGCAGCACCCAGCGCGTGGTGCTGATCGACTTCCCGCACCGCGACATGAAGTCCATCGGCCTGGTCACCCGGGTGCTCAAGGAGCAGGGTACCGGCCGCGAACTGGCCGCCGTGTATGTGCCCACCACCCCCAACCCGACCTCCGGCTACCTGGAGATCGTCCCGGTGGAGATGCTCACCCCGACCGACTGGACCGTGGACCAGGCCATGAGCTTCATCATTTCCGGCGGTGCCGTCGCCCCGGACAGCGTGCCATTCACCCGCTCCGTCGACCGGTAAGCCTGATCCCATGCCCAGCGGTAGTCACCGCTGGGCATGGGGCATAACCAGAGCTGTATCACCGGCGCGTGTTCATCCACGCCACGGCTGGTCGTCACCGCTGATATCGGGCAAGCTCCCGGGTCGATGTATTTGCGGAATACCTGATGCCTTACAGCCCGTTGCGCCTGCTTGCGCTTGCTATTGCCACGATCATGACGCTGTCCGTTGCGGCCCCGGCCGAAGCGGCCAAAAAGAAAAGCCAGCGCCAGTCAGCGCCGCAGAGCCGCGCCGCCAAGCCCAAGCCGCGCAGTACCCCGCGCCCGGCGCCACGCCGGCCGGCAGCCGTGCCATTGCCGATCAAGCAGGACAACGCCGCGAAGCTGAATCGCATCTATGACGAGTACTGGGATGCCTCGATGCGGCTGAACCCGCTGCAGGCCACCTTCCAGGGCGATCCGCGTTACAACGACCAGCTGCCCAACTTCCTGTCCTCGGCTTCGCGCCAGCAATCACACGACTTCATGGTCGAGTGGCTGGGCAAGGTCCAAGCCGTCGGCGCTACCGGTCTGCAGGGCCAGGACCTGCTGAGTTACGAAATTTTCGTGCGCGACGCACAGGTCTCGCTGGCCGGCGAGCAGTACCCGACCTGGATGCTGCCGATCAACCAGTACTACAACCTGTCCAGCATCATCGCCGTGCTTGGCTCGGGCGCTGGTGCCCAGCCGTTCCGCACGGTCAAGGACTACGAAAACTGGTCCAAGCGCTCGCTCGGCATTCCGGCACTGTTCGACCAGGCCATCGCCAACATGCGCGAAGGCAAGGCTGCCGGCGTGGTACAGCCGCGCGCACTGATGGAGAAAGTGCTGCCGCAGCTGGATGCGGTGATCAAACCCACCGCGGAGGAGAGCCTGTTCTGGGGCCCGATCCGTAATATCCCGGCGGAATTTTCCGCCGAGGACAAGGCCAGACTCACTGCCGAATACAAACGCATGATCGAGAACCGGATCATGCCGGCCTATCGTTCGTTGCGCGGCTTCATCGCCACCGAATACGTGGCCGCCGCGCGCAGCACCGATGGCATGGCCGCCCTGCCCAATGGCAGCGCCTGGTATGCGCACAATGTTGCCAGCAGCACCTCGCCGGCACGCACACCGGCGGAGATCCATGCACTTGGCGAACAGGAGGTCAAGGACCTGCAGGCGCGCATCGATGCGGTGATGAAGCAGGCCAGGATCCGCGGCTCGCAGCAGAAGGCCTTCAATGCGATGCGCAACGACCGCCAGTTCGTGTTCCGCGATGCCAATGCCCTGCTTGCGCGCTATGCCGAGACCGGTGTGCGGGTGAATGCCGCCGTGCCAGCACTGTTCAATGAGCAACCCAAGGCCCGCCTGGAAATCAAGGCCGTGGAGGCCGAGCGTGCCGCCACCTCCAGCGCTGCCAGCTACCAGCCGGGCAGCGCCGATGGCCAGCAGCCGGGCGTGCTCTACGTCAACACCAGCGACCTGCCCTCACGCAAACGCTGGGCAGTGACCATGCAATACCTGCACGAAGCCATTCCCGGCCATCACTACCAACTGGGCGCGCAGCAGGAACTGGCCGCGTTGCCGCGCTTCCGTCGCCTCGGTGGCGATGTTGCCTATGTCGAAGGCTGGGGCCTGTACGCCGAGTCGCTGGGCCAGGAACTCGGCCTTTACAACGACCCCTACGACCAGCTCGGCTATCTGCAGACCACCTTGCTGCGTACCGTGCGGCTGGTCGCCGACACAGGCTTGAATGCCGCCGGCTGGAGCCGCCAGCAGGCCACCGAGTACATGGTCAAGAACGCCGACATCCCGGCCGCCGATGCCGCCTCCGAGGTTGAGCGCTTCATGGCCTTGCCCGGTCAGACCCTGGCCTATCGGGTGGGCGAGATCAAGATCCGCCTGCTGCGTGACAAGGCCAAGGCCGAACTCGGTGATCGCTTCGACCCGCGCGAGTTCCATCATGAAATCCTCAAGGATGGCTCCATGCCGCTGGAAATCCTTGAGGCCAAGATCGACCGCTGGATCGCCAGCAAGAAAGCCTGATCATCCACCAAGGAGCCGCCATGCCACGCTGGAAACCCCGACTCGCCCTGCTCTGCCTGTTCGCGTGCTCCAGCTTGGCCGCTGCCCCCTTGGCCCCGCCTGATGCGGGCATCGACGGCTTGATGCAGCGCTACGACGGCCAGGTTCCCGGCGCTTCTGTGCTGGTATTGAAAGACGGCCAGCCCGCGTTCCGCCGCAGCTACGGACTGGCCGTTGTCGAAGACGCCACCGCGGTCACTCCCGCCAGCAATTTCCGCCTGGCCTCGGTCAGCAAGCAGTTCACCGCCGCGGCAATCCTGCTGTTGGCCGAAGACGGCAAGCTGGGCATCGACGATCCGCTGAAGAAGTGGCTGCCCAGCCTGCCCGCCGTCGCCGACACGATGACGCTACGGCAGCTGCTCAGCCATACCAGCGGCCTGCTCGACTACGAAGAGCTGATGGACCCGGCTGATACCCGCCAGGTCCATGATGCCGACGTGCTGCAACTGCTGCAGAAAGAGAACCGGACGTACTTCACGCCGGGCAGTGACTACCGCTACAGCAACAGCGGCTATGCCTTGCTGGCGCTGGTGGTGGGCAAGGCCTCGGGCAGCGACTTCGCCAGCTTCCTGCGCCAGCGCATCTTCCTGCCGCTGGGCATGAGCAACACCTACGCGCACCAGGACGGCGTCGATGAGGTGCCGAATCGCGCCTATGGCTACAGCCAGATCGATGGCCACTGGCAGCGTACCGACCAGAGCACCACCAGCGCCGTGCTCGGCGATGGCGGCATCTATTCTTCCATCGACGATCTGGCCAAGTGGGATGCGGCGTTGTACGACGAACGCCTGTTGAAAGCGACGTCGCTGAAACTGGCCTTCAGCCCGGCAACGAAAACCAACGAACCCGACGTACCGTTCTATGGCTTTGGCTGGCGCATCAATGGCGATGCGCTATGGCATAGCGGCGAGAGCATCGGCTTCCGCAATGTGATCGTGCGTTATCCCAGGCAGAAGCTGACGGTGATCGTGTTGAGCAACCGCAACGAACCCGAACCCTATGCGCTGGCCATCGACATCGCCCGGCGCTGGCTGGATGCCGCGCGATGAACCTGCTTGGCATCCATCATGTCGCGGTCATTGCAGCGGACTACACACGTTCGCGTGACTTCTATGTGCGCATTCTCGGATTAGAAGTGATTGCCGAGAACTACCGCAGCGAGCGTGACTCCTGGAAGCTGGACCTGCGCCTGCCCGATGGCAGCCAGCTGGAATTGTTCTCCTTCCCGAATCCTCCCGCACGTCCCAGTCGGCCTGAAGCCCGCGGACTGCGCCACCTCGCCTTCCGTGTTGCAACGCTGGACGATGTAGTAGCCCACCTGCAACGCGAAGGCGTGGCCTGCGAGCCGATACGCGTGGACGAGTTCACCGGCAGCCGCTTCACCTTCTTCGCCGACCCCGACGATCTGCCGCTGGAACTCTACGAGACACCAGCCCCGTAGTGCCGAGCCATGCTCGGCAGGGGCTTTCCTCCCGAAAAGCCCCCCTCACCCCAACCCCTCTCCCGCCAGCGGGAGAGGGGCTTTAAGCAGGAGCTGGACCTGTAGTGCCGAGCCATGCTCGGCAGGGGCTTTCCCGGCAATGCCTTAAAAGCTGCCCTCACCCCAACCCCCGCTCCGCGCCCCAGCCCTTGCGCCAGCGCAAGGTCGTTCAGAATGGGCACGAACCAGTGGTTCGTACACGCCCCTCCTTCACCCCGCGGGCGGGGGGGCTTTGAGCAGGCGCGGGACCTGTAGTGGCGCGCCCAGCGCCGCCCGGGGTTTTCCACCAACACAAAAACGTATCAGGTTTTTTGGGCGGCGGGAGCCGCCCAGCCAAAGCAAAAAAAGCAGCAATAAA
>NZ_JBRREG010000128.1:0-10263 GCF_056760155.1 Stenotrophomonas sp. STEN022 | reverse complement strand
GCTGACATCGCTGCACGTGTAGATGTATGTGCCAGCTGATGAACTGTCCGCTTCGCGGCTTACGCCGCTCCCACAAACGACAGGCTTCGCGCGGTGGCGTTACCGAAAAAAAAAGCCCGGCATCAGGCCGGGCTTTTGCTTGTAGAAAAGAACAGCCCGGCTTATTTGAAATCCAGGGTCTTCTCGAAGGACTTCAGCTCATGCCGCGCCATCGCCAGGTTGGCATGGGCGCGGTCGAGCACGACGTACAGGAAAAGATCCTTGTTGCCGTCCAGTGGGCGGATCAGGTGGTACTGCCTGGACAAGGTGAGCAGGATATCTTCCACCACGTCGCTCAGGCCCAGCGAATTGGCCACGCGGCGCTTGGCGCGGACGACGTCGGCGTTGCCAGCGGCGGCCACTTCCATGTTGATGGCACCGCCACCCAGCGTACCCAGCGTCATGCCACTATCGCTGTCCACCAATGCGGCGCCGATGAAGCCGGCAATTTCGCTCAAAGCATCCAGTTTTACGTTTGCAGCCATTTCTCATCCAATGAAGTAAGGGGTACTACAAAAGCAAAGCCCGCGCAGGTCCATCCCGGGCGAGCGGGCGCGCAGCATAGCGAATAGCGTTGGATGCAGGCGAATCGGGCAGGCGTGCGGGGTGCAACGGTGCGTCTTATGTTTGGCTTGTTGTCTCTTTGGCGAGCGCGGCGGGGCTGAGCCGAAACCAAGGTGGATGCGCACCGCGACAGAAGATGGCGCAGGGTTTCAATGTCCGGTAGCTGGGGTGGGTGCGCTGGCTTTCGCACTGAATGGGAGCCGGAGTATTCAACAGAATCCCGGCAATGAAACCCTCACGGCCAATTTACGGCCGAGTTGCAGAATGGCGAGCACAGGACGATTACCAATCACCGATTGGCTGAAGTAGTCGTCGTTCGTCATTGACTATTCCAACCAGCGGGAGCGCACAACATGGGCAAGCCGGCAGTGGTTCTGGTGCATGGTTTCTGGGGTGGGGCGGCGCATTGGGCGCGGGTGATACTGGAGCTGCGGCGGCTGGGTTACCAGGATATTCGTGCGGTTGAGAATCCACTTACATCACTGGCCGATGATGCCGAACGCACCCGCAAAATGGTGGCGCAGATCGACGGGCCAGTGGTTCTGGCGGGACACTCCTACGGCGGTGCGGTGATCACCCAGGCTGGCAATCTGCCCAACGTGAAAGCCTTGGTGTTCATCGCCGCGTTTGCTCCCGATGCCGGCGAGAGTCCTGGCGGCATCACCCAGCAGCACCTTCCGGTCGCAGCGCCGAATCTGGCGCCAGACAGCGACGGCTATCTGTGGCTCAAGCCGGATAAATTCCATGAGAGTTTCTGCCAGGACCTGCCCGAGGAGGAGGGCTTCGTCATGGGCGTGACGCAGAAGGCGCCATTGGCCAGTACGTTCGGTGACAACATCAGTGACCCGGCCTGGAAGCACAAGCCAAGCTGGTACCAGATATCCAGTCAGGACCGGATGATCGCGCCGGAAAACCAGAAGGCGATGTCCGCCCGTCTCAACGCGCGCAAGGTGATAACGCTGGATGCGGGGCATGCATCGTTGGCATCGCATCCGGTGGAAGTTGCAGCCCTGATCGATGAGGCCGCGACGGCTACCGCAGGCTGAAAGCGATGCGCGATGGACGCTGCGTTGCCTACTGCGGCAGGGCAGCGGCCTGCATATCGCTTCAGCGGAAGAACTGGCTCGGCGTCAGCCCGAAGCGACGCTTGAACATGGTGGCGAAGGCACTGGGGCTCTCATAGCCCAGCGCCAATGCAACGTCGATGACTTTCTCGCCAATGGCCAAGCGTTCCAGTGCACGCAGCAGGCGCGCCTGCTGGCGCCACTGGCCGAAGGTCATGCCCAGTTCGCGTGCGCACAGGCGCTGGATGGTTTTGACGTCCACCTGCAGGCGCGCCGCCCAGTCCTGCAGGGTGGAGGCATCGTCCGGGTGGCGCTGCAGCTTCCTGCCGATCTGGCGCAGCCGCGGGTCGCGCGGCTCGGGCAGGTGTAGCGGCAGCACCGGCAGGGTCTGCACTTCGTCCAGGATCAATCGCATCAGCCGACCATCACGCGAGTTCTCGGCATAGCGCGCCGGTATTTCCACCGCTGCATGTATGAGCGATGCCAGCAATGGGGTGATGGACACTGCCGATGGAGTCTGCGGCGCGTCCGGCATTGCCTCCGGGGTGATGTACAGGCTGCGCATCTGTACCAGACCGATGCAGTGCACCTGATGGCCGATGCCCGCCGGCATCCAGATCGCGCGCGTGCTGGGCACCACCCAGCGGCCCATGCCTGCATTGACCACCAATACCCCGGTTTCCGCGTAGACCAGCTGGTGCCGATCCGGATGGTGGTGCAGCGGAATCACGGTGGCGCTGGGGTAGTCCCGCGCCTTGCAGTACACCACGGTTTCCGGCCCGGCCGGGAGCGGCTGGCGACGGCCTTTTTTGGCATCCGGAATGTCCTTTTCGAAAGGATGCATGACCATATCGCGCAGGATGGACGTTGATCGCGACTCTACCATGCGCGTCCGCCCCCACTTCGCGGTTACGCCATGTCATCTCCTGCTTCAACGGTTGCAGCTCCTGCATCACAACGTCGCCCGGTCGCGGTAGGTGTGCTCGCGGCGATCAGCAGTTCGCATCTGGTCAACGACATGATGCAGTCGCTGATCCTGGCGCTGTACCCGATCTTCAAGGGTCAGTTTCACCTGAGCTTTGCCCAGGTGGGTTTGATCACGCTGACCTACCAGCTGACCGCGTCCTTGTTCCAGCCCTTGATCGGACTGCAAACCGACAAGCGCCCGGCACCGTATTCGTTGCCGATGGGCATGCTGTCCACCTTGTGTGGTCTGTTGCTGTTGGCGTTCGCGCCGAACTTCGTGACGGTGCTGGTGGCGGCGATGCTGGTCGGTATCGGCTCGGCGATCTTCCACCCGGAATCCTCGCGCATCGCGCGGTTGGCCTCGGGCGGCCGCCATGGCCTGTCGCAATCGGTGTTCCAGCTCGGAGGCAACGCCGGTACTGCGGTGGGCCCATTGCTGGCTGCAGTGGTGATTGTGCCGAATGGGCAGCGCAGCGTGGCCTGGTTCGCCTGCGCAGCGCTGTTGGGAATCGGCCTGCTGACCTATGTGAGCCGTTGGTACCAGCAGCACTTGCAGGCCGTGGCCGCGCAGCCCAAGGCGGCGGCCAAGCCGGCCAACCTGTTGCCGCCGAAGACAGTGGCCTGGGTGATCGGCATCCTGCTGGTACTGATCTTCAGCAAGTACTTCTACATCGCCGGTCTGAGCAGCTACTACACGTTCTATCTGATCCAGAAATTCCATGTTTCGGTGCAGAGCGCGCAGCTGCATCTGTTCGGCTTCCTCGCCGCATCGGCGGCCGGCACCTTGATTGGTGGGCCGCTGGGTGACCGCATCGGCCGCAAGCCGGTGATCTGGGCCTCGATCCTCGGCGTGGCACCGTTTGCCTTGATGCTGCCGTACGCCGACCTGCAGTGGACCATGATCCTGACGATGGTCATCGGCTTCGTGTTGTCCTCGGCGTTCTCGGCGATCCTGGTGTACGCGCAGGAATTGATGCCCAACCGCATTGGCACGGTTTCCGGCCTGTTCTTCGGCTTTGCCTTCGGCATGGGCGGCCTGGGTGCGGCGGTGCTGGGCGTGCTCGCCGACCACACCAGCATCCTCTGGGTTTACAAGGTGATCTCGTTCCTGCCACTGCTGGGCATCGTCGCTGCCTTCCTGCCGAATCCGCGCGCGCCTTGAATGACAGGCGGCGCGCACCCTTTGCACGCTGGGTTCCCGCTTCTCTTGCGTGCCAGGGGAAGATCTGCAGGGTTGCAGCTTTCGCCCCCTCCCTTTCGCAGCGCGAAGGGGAGGGTTGGGGAGGGGTAAAGCTCTTGCTGTAGCGCTGCCTGATCGTCTGATTGCCCCCGGCCTGGGCCTCATCCCGGATCGAAGCACCACGGCCGTGGTGGTCGCGGGCGCATGGGATGGCTTCTTGTTTATCCGCTGTTGTGCACGAAGTTGCACGATTAATTTTGTTGATGCATGATTTCGCAATCAAGAGGCCAAGCGCCCGGAGCGCCGACTGTCGGTGCCTCAATGCTGAATCAGATTCCATCAGCGCGGAAAACCATCACATGACCGCCTCAGATCCCGATGCACTACCGCAGGAGCGCCAGCAGCGCATCCTCGAACAACTCCGCAAGCACGGTCGCGTGGTTGCCAACGATCTGGCGGCTGCGTTCGCGGTCTCCGAGGATTCCATCCGCCGCGACCTGCGTGACATGGCCGCCAAGGGGCTGTGCCGGCGGGTATACGGCGGGGCGCTGCTGCCGACGCCGCAGTTCGATACCTTGCCTGAGCGGGTAGGGCGGCAGGATCCGGAGCGCAGCGCCTTGGCGGCCCACGCGGCTTCCCTGCTGCTGCCCGGGCAGGTGGTGCTGATGGATGCGGGTTCCACCAATGTGGAGATCGCACGCGCACTGCGTGGCACGGCATTGACGTTGGTAACCAACTCCCCTGCCGTCGCCGATGCGCTGGCCGGCGCGCAGGCAACCGAGGTGGTGATGATCGGTGGCCGTATCGATCCGCACAGTGGCGGTGCCATCGGTTCCATCGCATTGCAGCAGCTGACGCAGCTGCAGGCTGATGTCTGTGTTCCAGGTGTCTGCGCGGTTGATCCGGAGACTGGCATATGGGGCATCAATGCCGAAGAGTGCGCGTTCAAGCAGGCGATGCTGCGGGTCAGTGATACCACTCTGGTTGTCGCCAGCAATGAAAAGGTCGGTGCGCGTGGCAGCTTCCGTATCGCCGGCATCGAGCAGGTTGATCAGCTGTTGATCAGCGACCGTGTCCCGGCGGATGTGCAGCAGCGGCTGGCGCCCATTGCACAGCGCCTGCATCGGGTTGCTGTCGCGAAAACCTGATTCAACGGATCGGGTGCAAGCAGCGCGGCTGCAGTACAGATATCAAGGAACAACAAGTGACCAATCCAATAATATTTCAGCGCAGCGAGCAGATAGCCACACGCGCAGCCTTTTTCGTGCCCGGTTTTGCAATCGCATGCTGGGCGCCGCTGGTACCTTTTGCGAAAGCCCGCGCAGGTCTTGATGACGCAATGCTTGGTGTGTTGTTGCTGTGTCTCGGCCTGGGCTCGCTGCTGTCGATGCCGCTGGCCGGCATGCTGGCTGCACGGCATGGTTGCCGGCCGGTGATGCTGGCAACTGTATTGATGATGGTGCTGATGCTGCCGCTGCTGGCGATGGTGTCCACGCCGCTGGGTATCGGCGTTGTATTGCTGGTGTTTGGCGCAGGCATCGGCGCAATGGACTGCGTGATGAACATTCAAGCAGTGGTGGTGGAGCGCGAATCCGGGCGCGCGATGATGTCCGGCTTCCACGCCTTCTACAGCATTGGTGCCTTGACCGGTGCGGCACTGGTAACGCTGCTGTTGTCGGTTGGCGGGGGCGCGTTGTTGTCGACCTTGGTGGTGGCTGCTGCTGTTGTGGCGATCACCGCATTGTCATCGCGTTGGTGGCGCAACGAGCGAGCAGGGAAGGGTGAAGCCAGCTTCGCCTTGCCGCGTGGCGTGGTGATCGTGATTGGCGCCGTATGCTTCATCAGCTTCCTGGCCGAAGGCTCGATGCTGGATTGGAGCGCGGTGTTCCTGCATGAAGTACGCGGGGTGGAGCTTGCCCATGCCGGTTGGGGCTTTGTTGCCTTCAATATCGCAATGACTGCCACACGCCTGTTTGGCGACCGGCTGGTGAACCAGCTTGGGCCGAGCGTGGCGGTGCTGCTGGGTGGTTTGCTTGCATGTGGCGGGTTTGTACTGGCCACGCTGGTGGCGAGCTTCGCTGTGGCCTTGCTTGGCTACGCGCTGGTCGGCATTGGCTGCGCCAACATCGTGCCGGTGATGTTCAGCCTTGCAGGGCGGCAGACCCGCATGCCCGAGAGCGTTGCCATTCCCGCAGTCACCACCATGGGCTATGCGGGCGTACTGCTGGGCCCGGCGGCAATCGGCCTCATTGCCCAGCAGTGGTCGTTGCCTGCGGCGTTCCTGATGGCTGCGGCGGCGCTTGCGCTTGTCGCGGTGATTGGTTCGTTGCTACGGGTGCGTTGAACTCTGCCTTCCCGCTCGCGGATGTGGTCACGCTGACTTGCGAGCCGTTCGCCTTCTTGGGTGTGACTTTCGGCGGTTCGCGCCGAGGCCGGCAATCCTTTAGTCTCACTGGTTGGTTCGCGCACCAGGCGCGGGCTTTTCCCTGTTTGGCCGGAGATGTCCATGTCGTTTTCCAAGCTCGTCCCGTTGTCCCTGACGGTTGCAATCGCCGCCTCGCTCGCCGCCTGTGGCAAGACCGAAGCGCCTGCCGCGCCGGCTGCCGAAGCCAAGGTCGCGTTCGACCAGTCACAGCTCAAGACCCAGCTGATCTCGCTCAACGCCGCCGATCTGGATCCGGCCGTGCAGGCCTGTGCTGACCTCAACGGCTTCGTCAACAGCAAGTGGCTCAAGGCCAACCCGGTGCCGGGCGACCAGACCACCTGGGGCAGCTTCGAGATCCTGCGCGAGCGCTCGCTGGAAGTGCAGCACGCGCTGGTCCTGCAGGCTGCCGCTGGCAAGGCTGCAGCAGGTTCCAACGAAGCCAAGATCGGCGACATCTGGAAGACTGGCTCGGACGAGGCGGCCATCGAGGCCGCCGGTATCAAGCCGCTGCAGCCGGAACTGGACAAGATCGCCGCGCTGAACGACACCGCTGCCATCACCGGCTACCTGCGTGATGCCTATGCGCAGGGCAATGGTTTCCTGTTCTCGTTGTACGCCAGTCCGGACTTCAAGGATTCGGCCAATGTCATCGCTTATGTCGGCCAGAGCGGTCTGGGTCTACCGGAAAAGGGCTATTACTTCGACGAATCGCAGGCCAAGATCCGCGAGGCCTATGTGGCCTACATCGAGCAGCTGCTGACCCTGTCCGGCGTCGATGCCGCGCAGGCCAAGCAGCAGGCCAAGGCTGTGATGGATTTCGAAACCCGCTTGGCCAAGGCCTCGCTGTCGCGAATCGAACTGCGTGACCCGGCCAAACGCTACAACCCGGTCAGCGCCGCCGATGCCGACAAGCAGACCCCGAACTTCAGCTGGACCGCGCTGTTCGACACGCTGCAGATCCCGGCCAAGGACAAGTTCTCGCTGGCCCAGCCGGGCTTCTTCAACGAACTGAACACCATGCTGGCCGACGTGCCGGCTGCCACCTGGCAGGCCTACCTGCGCTTCCACACCGTGGACAACGCCGCACCGTACCTGAGCAAGAACTTCGAGCAGGCCAACTTCGACTTCTTCAGCAAGACCCTGCGCGGCCAGCAGGAAATGCAACCGCGCTGGAAGCGCGTGCTGGATTCGGTGAATGGCTCGATGGGTGAAGCCCTGGGCCAGCTGTACGTGGACGCGGTGTTCCCGGCCGAATCCAAGGTGGCCATGCAGCACCTGGTGGAGAACCTGTCGGTCGCGCTGAAGGCGCGCCTGGAAGGCCTGCCGTGGATGGGCGAGGACACCAAGAAGAAGGCGCTGGAGAAGTGGGCCAGCTTCACCCCAAAGATCGGTTACCCGGACAAATGGCGTGATTTCTCCGGCCTGACCACCAACAGCGACAGCTACCTGGGCAATATGCAGGCGGCGCAGGCGTTCAACTACCGCTACATGCTGGCCAAGATCGGCAAGCCGGTGGACAAGACCGAGTGGGGCATGACCCCGCAGACGGTGAATGCCTATTACAACGCGACCAAGAACGAAATCGTGTTCCCGGCCGCGATCCTGCAGCCGCCGTTCTTCGATGCCAAGGCCGATCCGGCGCTGAACTACGGTGGCATCGGTGCGGTCATCGGCCATGAAATGATGCATGGCTACGACGATTCGGGCAGCCAGTTCGCCGCCAACGGCAACTTCGACAACTGGTGGACCGATGCTGATCGCTCCGCGTTCAACGGTCGCACCGACCAGTTGGTTGCACAGTTCGATGGTTACGAGTCGCTGCCGGGCGTCAACGTCAAGGGCAAGCTGACCCTGGGCGAGAATATCGGTGACCTCGGCGGCCTGACCGTTGCCTATGACGCGCTGCAGATGGCGCTGAAGGAAGACGAGAAGGTCAATGTGCCGGTTGATGGCTACAGCCAGGATCAGCGCTTCTTCATGAACTGGGCCACGGTGTGGCGCCGCAACTTCACCGATGGCGAACTGCGCGTGCGTCTGAACACCGACCCGCACGCACCGGCAAACTTCCGTGCCAATGGCGCGCCGTCGAACATGCCGTCGTACGCCGCCGCGTTCCAGTGCAAGGCCGGCGATGCGATGGTGCGTGCCGACGACAAGCGGGTTGTGATCTGGTGATTTCGGTTGTTTGATAGCGATTGTTGAAAGCAAAAGGCCCGGCATTGCCGGGCCTTCTTTTTGTCTGATCACATTGACGGCGAGCAGCCTGTGTTTCTTGTGGGAGCGGCGTGAGCCGCGAAGCAGATAGATCATCAGCTGGCGGATATGTCACGCACTCCAGCAACGCCAGTTTCGCGGCTCACGCAGCTCCCACAAAAGCTTGTCTTATACGAGTATGCCAAGCAGCTTCTTTGCGGTGGCCCGCTCCTCATCGCGCAGGGTCAGTACGCGCACGCCGGTTTCCGTTACCTCGACGGTATGCTCGCATTGCGCCGACAGCTTTCCATCGCGCGTGGTCACGGTCCAGCCATCGTCGTGGTTGTCGATCGCCGCGCGGCCCTGGTTGATCATCGGCTCGATCGTGAAAGTCATGCCGGCCTGCAGTTCGAGCCCGGCGCCACGATGCCCGTAATGTAGTACCTGCGGCTCTTCGTGCATTTCGCGGCCAATACCGTGGCCGCAATACTCCTTCACCACCGAATAGCCAGCGTCCTTGGCATGGCGGTTGATCGCAAAGCCAATGTCGCCCAAGGTCGCGCCGGGACGTACCAAAGCGATGCCTTTCCACATGGCCTCGTTGGTGACGCGCACCAGGCGTTTGGCTTGATGGCTTACCTCGCCGATCAGGTACATGCGGCTGGAATCGGTGATGTAGCCGTTCTTCTCCAGGGTGATGTCCAGGTTGACGATGCTGCCGCTGCGGAGAATGTCTTTCGATGACGGCAAGCCGTGGCAGACAACCGTGTCGATGGAACTGTTGAGTACATAGGCTAGGCCATACTGGCCTTTGCTGGCCGGGCGCGCCTGCAAACGGTCGACGATGAAGCGCTCGACCCAGTCGTTTATCTGCAGCGTGCTCATGCCTTCCAGCGGCAGCTGGTTCAGTGCTTCGAACACCGACGCCAGCAGGCGCCCGGATTCGGCCATCAATACCAGTTCATGCGGCTGCTTGATCATGCTTCTGCCGCCCGCATGTTTGCAGGGCTCACCCCGGCGGCGGCGAGTTCGCGCGCTACCAGCTCCTGGAAACTCAGCTGCGGATTCAGTTCGCAGAGCATGCCGATCCTGATCCAGAACCCGGCCTGGGCGTTGATCGAGCGACCAGACACGGTGCTGGCCTTGCGCAGGTTGTCGTGCAGTTCGTCGTCGATGTTCACGATGCCCATCGGTCGCCCCTTGAATTGACTATATGATTCATATGCGAATCATATACCCGGAGTGCTGAACGATACAGAAGGGGGGCTCGGCGGCCATGGCCAGGCGTGAAAATCGACGGGGTGCCAACCGGGTTGGCTGCGAAGGACGCACGGACAGCACTGGCGAAAGGTGAGCGCTGAGGCTGGTTCAGGTTCCCGATCAGGGCCGGGGTTGGAATGGAGCGGGGTGGTCGCTATAATCACCGGCTTACCGCGCCATCCTGGCGACTGGGCAACATAGGAAAACACCACCATGGTCAAGATTCGACTGACCCGCGGCGGCGCCAAGAAGCGTCCGTTCTACCACATCATCGTTTCCGACGTCCGTAGCGCCCGCGACGGCCGCAACATCGAGCGCGTCGGTTACTACAACCCGGTTGCACAGGGTGGCGAGCAGCGCGTTGTGCTGGATATCGCTGCTTGCGACAAGTGGATCGCCAACGGCGCCCAGATGACCGACAAGGTTCGCAACCTGTACAAGGAAGCGTCCAAGTCCCAGGCCACTGCGGCCTGATCCTGGCGGGGGGGGGGGGGGGGGGGGGGCGGCCGCCCGGCGGGGGGGGGCGGGGGGGGCGGGGGGGGGGGCGGGGCGGGGGCGGGGGGGGGGGGGCC
>NZ_JBRREG010000127.1:0-10524 GCF_056760155.1 Stenotrophomonas sp. STEN022 | reverse complement strand
CCCCCCCCTCTTGTATTTTTTGTCGGCGGGCGGCCCCCCCGGGGGTGGGGGGCGCCCCAACCAGCCGATTACTCGGCACCTTCTTCGGCAGCAGAGGTCTTGGCGATGACGACTGCGTCGTCGTGGCCCTTGCCCAGCTTCAGTGCCGGGATTTCCACGCCAGCCGGCAGCTTCAGGCCCGACAGGTAGATCACGTCGCCAGCCTTCAGCTCGCCCAGGTCGACTTCGATCGACTCCGGCAGGTCCTTCGGCAAGCAAGCGATCGACACTTCCTTCAGCTCGTGGGTGACCAGCACGTCGGCAGCCTTGCCAGCCGGCGAGGTGTCTTCGTTGATGAAGGTCAGCGGCACCGAAGCGTGCAGCACTTCATTTTCGTTCACGCGCTGGAAATCCAGGTGCATGACCAGCTGCTTGTACGGGTGACGCTGCATGTCACGCAGCAGCACCTTGTGGATGGTGCCGTCGAGGTTCAGGTCGATGATCGACGAATAGAACCAATCGTTGAACTGGGCCAGCCAGATTTCGTTGTGGTTGAACTGGACCTTCACCGGCTCCTTATCGCCACCGTAAACGATGCCCGGGACCACGCCTTCGTGACGCAGGCGGCGGCTCGCACCCTGACCTTGCACGTCACGACGGGCGACTTTGATTTCGTGGGACTTTGCCATTGTTGACTACTCTAGGTTGTTGCATCGCCTCGCGGCGTTGCGTAAAGACTCTTCCGCGACCAGAAGAGCCCGTGATGATCCCCGGCAAGCCGGGGACCGGATGCATCAATCCACGTACATCGAGCTGACCGACTCACCGAAGGCGATGCGACGCATCGTCTCGGCCAGCATTTCGGCCACGCTGATCTGGCGGATCTTGGGACAGACGCGGGCCACTTCGGAAAGCGGAATCGTGTCGGTCACCACCAGCTCGTCGAGCTGGGAGTTGTTCAGGTTGTCCACCGCCGGGCCCGAGAGCACGGCGTGGGTGCAGTACGCGGCAACCTTCAGTGCACCGCGCGCCTTGAGGGCGGCAGCGGCAGCACACAGGGTGCCGGCGGTGTCGACGATGTCGTCGACCATCACGCAGGTCTTGCCTTCAACGTCACCGATGATGTTCATCACGGTGGCAACGTTGGCACGCGGACGGCGCTTGTCGATGATGGCCAGGTCGGCATCATCCAGGCGCTTTGCCACGGCGCGGGCGCGTACCACGCCGCCTACGTCCGGGCTGACCACGATCAGGTTGTCTGTGCCGTAGACACGCCAGATGTCGGCCAGCAGCAGCGGCGACGCATAGACGTTATCGACCGGCATGTCGAAGAAACCCTGGATCTGATCGGCGTGCAGGTCGACCGTGAGGATCTGGTCGGTATGCACGGCCGAGAACATCTTTGCAGCAACCTTCGCGGTGATCGGCACGCGCGAGGAGCGCATGCGACGATCCTGGCGGGCGTAGCCGAAGTACGGCACCACCGCGGTGACGGATGCAGCGCTCGCGCGCTTCAGCGCGTCGATGATCACCAGCAGTTCCATCAGGTTCTCGGCGCTCGGAGCACCGGTCGGCTGAACGACGAAAACGTCCTGCTTGCGCACGTTTTCCTGGATCTCGACCTGTACTTCACCGTCGGAGAACTTGGAAACCAGCGCCTTGCCCGGCCTTACCCCGAGTTCCTTGCAGATGCTCTGTGCAAGAGGTTTATTGGCATTGCCGGAAAAGACCAGCAGGTTCGGGGAATCTTGCATGACAGCTCTCTCGGGCGGGGGCGAGTAGCAAATGGAAACGTGAGTACTGCAGTGATGGCGCAGGTGTGACTGGCGCACATCCATTGCGCTTACAGCATTGGGAGTGTGTGGCAGGGGCGGTAGGATTCGAACCTACGAATGCCAGGATCAAAACCTGGTGCCTTGGGCCTCTTGGCGACGCCCCTGCATCAAACAATTCCCGTCGTATCCAGCGCATCCAGCAGTGGCGAGCGATCAACACCCGCAGCTACCCATGCTCGCAGTTGCGGCGGCAACTCCGCCAAGGCCTGCTCTGCAGCAGCGCGCGTGGCGAACTCGACGAAACAACCGCTTCCCGACCCCGTGAGTCGTGCCCGACCAATACCTGACAAGGCCTGGAACGTCGCCTCGATGGCAGGTTCCTGGCGCCGTAGTACCGGCTCGAACGCATTTCCGAGGACGGTCCCGGAAGCGAAGTCCGCTATTTTCACGGGCTTGGCATCCCGCGTCAAATGCTGTGAACGGAAAAGTTCAGCCGTGGGCACGTGAACCCCCGGATCGACCAGCAAATACCATGCTTCCGGCAATTCAATCGGCGTCAGCAATTCGCCCACGCCTTCTGCCCAGGCGCTGCGCCCGCGCACAAATACCGGTACATCAGCGCCCAGTCGGACGCCCAGGGCTGCCAGCGCGTCCTCGTCCAGACCGGTGCCCCATAGCGCGTTCAGCGCCACCAGCACGGTGGCCGCATCTGATGAGCCACCGCCAAAACCGCCACCGGCCGGGATCCGCTTTTCGACCCGGATATCGACACCTTTGTCGCAATTGGTGGCATTTTTAAGCGCAATGGCCGCACGAACCACCAGATCATCAGCCTCGGCAACGCCTGCAACGGACGGCCCGTCGCGATGCACTCGCCCATCTTCACGCAGACGCAGCCCGATGCGATCGCCCCAATCCAGCAACCGGAATACGGTCTGCAGCACGTGGTAGCCATCCGCGCGACGGCCGGTGATATGCAGAAACAGGTTCAGCTTGGCCGGGGCCGGCCAGTACGACCAGCCCGCTTCGTCAACAACGGCAGTCATGGCGCGTCCGAACCCCATTCATCCACGATCAGACGGACCTTGGCATCGCCGTTGACCACCTCGATCCGGCGCGGCAGCGACGGACGCCCGGCCTCGGCCGGATACCAGTCCAGGTAATCCACCTGCCAGCCCTGCTGGCGCAGCACCCGTGGCCGCCCTTCGGCGTCAAAACCGAGGTGTTCGGGGCTGGCGCCGGCACTTGGCAGGCCACGCACCCACTCGGCCAGCTGGGCGACCGGGATTTCCCAGCCAGTGGCCTGCAACAGCAGCTGGCCGGCGTCATCGGCCGTGCGCGGACCGCCATCAAGCCCCTCCAGGCGCACCGCCTGCCCAGGCTCGCCACCACTGAGTTGCCAGCTCTGGCGGGTCACTGGTGCAGCCAGGCTGACCTGATAGGCAGCCCCCTGCTGCAGCCAGTCGATCCGACCGTTGCCGCCGTTGCGCCCCTTGCTGATCGCCACCCGGCCCTGGAACGACCAGGTCGGCTGCGCCTGCAGGGCGGCCTGCCGTTGCTGTTCCACCGCCTGCGCCTGCGCGGACACTTGTTCCACTTCAGCCGCTACCGGCGCCGCCTGGCGCTTGGGCACCGAACCACAGGCCGCGAGCCCGCCCACCAACAGCAGCGCCACCGGCGCCCGCCACATCATTGCGTTCATACACCCAACTTTTCGATCGCACGCTGCAGCGCGCGGTTATCCGGATCCAGCTTGCGGGCCTCGTCGAAGAAGCGCCTGGCTTCGTCCTTCTGCCCCAGCACCCACAGCACCTCGCCAACGTGTGCGGCGATTTCCGGGTCCTTGTTCAAGCTCCAGGCGCGGCGCAGATGCACCAGTGCCTCGTCGTTACGGCCCAGCCGATACAGCACCCAACCATAGCTGTCGACGATGGCCGCATTGTCCGGCTCGGCGACGCGCGCACGGTCAATCAGCTCCAACGCCTCCTGGTAGCGCTGGGTGCGGTCGGCCAGGGTGTAACCCAGCGCGTTCAGCGCCGCCACGTTCTCCGGCTCGGCCACCAGCACCTTGCGCAGGTCGGCCTCGGCGCGCGGCACATTGTCGTTGCGTTCCCAGGCCAACGCGCGGGCGTACAGCAAGGCACTGTCATCCGGGAATGCAGCCAGGCCACGAGCCAGCACATCGAACTCGGCCTTGGTTTCGCCATCACGCAGTTGCAGCTCGGATTCAAGCAGATAGGCGTCGCGGCGCACATCGTCGTCCAGTGAGGCATCAGCCTGAATCAACTGCACCTCCTTGGACGCGCGCGCCTTGTCGCCCATCAGGTGCAGCGCGTTGACCGCACGCAGCTGCGCCTCACCACGATGCTCGCCACCGGGCACGCCGTGATACCAATCTACGGCTTCCTGGTAGCGCTTCAGGTATTCGGCGATCTTGCCCAGCAGCAGGCGCTGGTCCGGATCGGGCTTGCTGGCCTTGGCCGCGATGTCCTGATACAGCGCCAACAGGCCCGCATCGTCCTTCTGCTTGGCCAGCAGCGAGGCACGCATGCCCCAGCTCTGCAGGTTCTGCTCACCTACCGACAGCACATGCTCGGCGGCAGCGGTTTCGCCCAGGGTGTCATAGGCAACGGCCAGCGCGCCGCGCAGCTCCTCGTCCTTCTCCGCCTTGGGCTCGATGCCCTTGAGCAGGGCCAGCGCCTGGTCCTTCTTGCCGGCCTGGTTGAGCTGGGAGGCATGCAGCAGCGCCACCCGCGGCTCATCCGGGAAGCGCCGCACCACCTCGCCCACCATGCGCCGCGAAAGTTCAGGGCTCTCCATGCGCAGGGCCAGGCGGCCAAATTCCTGCCAGGCCTCCAGATCATTGGGGATCGCATTGGCATCCACCAGCATGCCCAGCACCTGTGCCGGCACCGCCGGGTCACGGCCGCCAGTGGCCAGCGCCAGCAGCGCATAGCGCCAGGCCCGTGGTTCAGGAGAGCGCAGTACCGCCAGCAGCTCCTTGCGGGCGAGCTTGGCATCGCCATTGCGCATGGCAAGCGCGCCGCGGGTGCCGCGCACCGCTACAGAGCCGGGGTCGCGCTGCGCCCACAGGGCCAGCGCCTGTTCGGCGCGGTCGGCGTCATCGGCCAGCATGGCGATGCGGGTGGCGCGTTCAGCCAGACCCACGTCGCCCTTGGCCTCCTGCGCGGCCTGCAGGTACCAGCGGGCCGCGTCGGGCAGCTTGCCAGCCTGCAGCGAGAATTCGCCGGCCAGCACCGGGGTCAACGGCAGGCCTTCAGCTGCCAACGGCGCCTGGGTTGGCGCAACCGGGGCCCCCAGCACCGGAAAAACCGGCAGGGAAAGCAACAGAACGGTGCATATGCGATTGAATACGGGCATCTGGCGCAACCGGGCCGTAAAATGGCGGCCTTCAACAGCCAGCAGCTTATCGCAAGCAACTGAACAGATGACCCTGTGGGTGCTCGGACTGAATCACCAGACTGCGCCGGTAGAACTGCGCGAACGCGCTGCCTTTGGCGGAGACGCCCTGCCGCGCGCGATGGATTCATTGCGACAGACCCCGCAGCTGGCCGAAGCAGTGCTGCTGTCCACCTGCAACCGCACCGAGCTGTATGCCGTTGCCGAGGACAGCAAGGCCCTGAGCCACTGGCTGGAACACCACGCCGGCAGCCTGCAGGGCTATCTCTACCAGCACAGCGACGCTGAGGCCGTGCGCCACCTGTTCCGGGTCGCGACCGGGCTGGATTCGATGGTACTGGGCGAACCGCAGATCCTGGGCCAGGTAAAAGATGCCTGGGCGCTTGCCCACGACAGCGGCGCAATCGGGCAACAATTGGACCGGTTGTTCCAGCAGACCTTCTCCGTGGCCAAACGTGCCCGCACCGATACCCGCGTCGGCGCCAATCCAATCTCGGTGGCTTCCACCGCGGTGCGGCTGGCGCAGGACTCGTTTGCGCGCATGGACGAATCCACCGTGCTGCTGGTCGGCGCTGGCGAAACCATGGAGCTGGTCGCCAAGCATCTGAGCGATGCCAAGGTGAAGCGCCTGCTCATCGCCAATCGCACCCTGGCCAATGCCCAGGACCTGGCCAGCCGTCACGGCGGCGTGGCACTGCCCTTGACCGAGCTGGAGCGCCATCTGGGCGAAGCCGACGTGGTGTTCTCGGCCACCGCGGCGCGCGAGCCGGTGATCCTGCACCGCCAGGTCGCCAACGCGCTGCGCCTGCGCCGGCACAAGCCGATGCTGCTGTTCGACCTGGCCGTGCCGCGCGATATCGATGCCGAGGTGGGCACGCTGGCCGACGCCTACCTGTACACCGTGGATGACCTGGAACGGGCCGTGGAAGAAAACCGCCGCGGCCGCCGCGAAGCCGCCGCCGAGGCCGAATCCATCATCGACCTGCAGGTCACCCGCTATCTGGAGAACCTGCGCGCGGCGCGCCTGCAGGCGCCGATCCGGCAACTGCGCGCGTTCGGTGAGGCCACCCGCGCCGAATTGCTGGCCAAGGCCCGGCAACAGCTGGCGCATGGCAAACTCCCCGACGAGGTACTGGAGCAGTTGGCGCACGGCCTGACCAACCGCCTGCTGCATCCGCCCACCGCCGCCCTGCGCCAAGCCGCACAGGATGGCGATACCGATCTCACCCGCGCCGCCGAGCGCCTGTTCCCGGCCACCCCCGGGTATCACCACCCCGCTGCGAGGAATGATGACGCCGACCCTGCGCCGTAAGCTGCTGGCACTGGCCGAGCGCCGAGAAGAACTGGAACGCCTGCTTTCCGACCCTGATGTGGTCGCTGACAACGAGCGCTTCCGCAATTTTTCCCGTGAGTTCTCGCAACTGGAACCCATCGCCACTGCATTGGCGAACGAAACCCGTGCGCTGGAAGACCTGGCCTCGGCCGAAGCCATGCGCAACGACCCGGAACTGCGCGAGCTGGCCGAGGAAGAAATCAGCGCCGCCCAGGCCCGTCTGCAGGCATTGGACGAGGAACTGGCACTGCTGCTGGTGCCGCGCGACCCGCGCGATGAAGGCAATCTGTTCCTGGAAGTGCGCGCCGGCACCGGCGGCGACGAGGCGGCGATTTTTGCCGGCGACTTGTTCCGCATGTACGCCCGCTATGCCGAGCGCCAGGGATGGAAGGTGGAAGTCGAATCCGACAACCCCGGCGAACACGGCGGCTACAAGGAAATCGTGGCACGCGTGGTTGGCCGCGGTGCCTATTCCAAGCTGAAGTTCGAATCCGGCACGCACCGTGTGCAGCGCGTGCCGGCCACCGAATCGCAGGGCCGCATCCACACCTCGGCAGCGACGGTGGCGATCATCCCCGAAGCCGACGATGTCGAAGACGTGGTGATCAACCCGGCGGATCTGAAGGTGGACACGTTCCGCTCCTCCGGCGCCGGCGGCCAGCACGTCAACAAGACCGAGTCGGCGATCCGCATCACCCACGTCCCCACCGGTGTGGTGGTGGAATGCCAGACCGAGCGCAGCCAGCACGCCAACCGCGACAAGGCGATGAAACGCCTGAAAGCGCAGCTGCTGGATGCCGAGCGCAGCAAGCAGGCCGCAGCCCAGGCCGAGTCGCGCCGCCTGCAGGTAGGCAGTGGCGATCGAAGCCAGCGTATCCGCACCTACAGCTTCCCGCAGGGCCGCATCACCGACCACCGAGTCGAAGGCCTGACCCTGTACGACCTGCCCAACATCATCGAAGGCGGCCTGGACGACCTGATCGCACGCCTGCAGCACGAACACCAGGTGGATGAGCTGGCGCGTTTGGCTGAAGGGACCTGAGGCCCAGCTCTCGCCCCCGCGCATAGCGCAGGCTTTGCTCCCTACCTTGCGCGTAGCGCAGGTTTTGCTCCCTCCCTTATGCGCAGCATAGGGGAGGGCTGGGGAGGGGTAGCTTTGGCTTTGGCTTTGGCTTTGGCTTTGGCCTTCACTACTGCCCCTGCATTTGGCCTTGGTCGCCAGCCCAGAGCAAAATCAAAAGCCCCCCTCCCCAACCCTCCCCTGCGCGCTGCGCAAGGGAGGGAGCAAAAGCCAGACCATGACCAACGAACGCGACCAGCTCCGCCATGCCGTCAACCGCCAACCCGGTGACTTCATCGCCTGGGTGATGCTGGCCGACGCGGAACTTGGCGCCGGCGATGTACGCGCAGGTGAAACAGCTGCATCCAGAGCACTGCAGCTGCGTCCGCAACACCCTGAAGCCCTCGCCCGACTCGGCCGCGCCCGCTGGATGCAGGGCAAGCACGACGAAGCCGCCACACTGCTGCAGCAGGCCTGCCAACTTGCTCCGCAACACCCCGGCATGGCCTTGTGGCTGGGTCACGTATTGGAAGACGCCAACCAGCCCGAAGCCGCCGCCGACGCCTATCGACGTGCGCATGCCCTGGCACCGGACGAAGCCTATATGGCCGCACAGCGCCTGAACTGGCAGCGCCGGCTCTGCGACTGGCGCGATATCGATGCACTTTCGCAGCAGGTGCAGCGCGCGGTAGCGCAAGGCAATCCCGCCGTGGAGCCCTTCGCCTTTCTCAGCGAAGACGCCAGCGCCGCCGAACAACTGGCCTGTGCGCGGCAACGTGCCAGCGTGCTGACCCAGTCCATTCCCCGCCTGCCGCCAACGCAGGTCCGTGCACAGGGCGCGCTGCGCGTCGGCTTCCTATCCAACGGCTTCGGTGCACATCCCACCGGCCTGCTGACGGTCGCCCTGTTCGAACAGCTGCGCGCGCAGCCGCAATTGCAGCTGCACCTGTTTGCACTCAACCGCGACGATGGCAGCAGCATCCGCGAACGCCTGCAGGCCGCTGCGGAGCAGTTGCACGACGTCAGCGGCCAGGCACATGCCGCGATAGCCCAGCGCATCCGCAGCGCCGGTATCGACCTGCTGTTCGACCTGCGCGGTTGGGGCGGCGGTGGCACGCCCGAGGTGCTGGCCATGCGCCCTGCTCCACTGCAGCTGAACTGGCTGGCCTATCCCGGCACGTCTGGCGCACCGTGGATCGACTACGCCGTCGCCGATGGGTTCGTGCTGCCATCTGCACTGGACTCAGGCTTCAGCGAAAAGGTGCTGCGCCTGCCGCGCGCCTTCCAGCCCTCGGACAACACCCGTATTGTTCAACCACCGCCCTCGCGCAGCGACTGTGGCCTGCCGGAAACCGGCGTGGTGTTCTGCTGCTTCAACAACAGCTACAAGCTCAATCCGCTCAGTGTCGAACGCCTGCTGCAGGTGCTGCTGGGCGTGCCCGGCAGCGTGCTGTGGCTGCTGTCCGGCCCGGGCAAGGCGGATCAGCGCCTGCAGCACATCGCCCACCAACGCGGCGTGGATCCAGCGCGCCTGGTGTTCATGCGCAAACTGCCGCATCCGCAGTATCTGGCCCGCTACCAGCATGCCGATCTGTTCCTGGACACACATCCGTACAACGCCCACACCACCGCCTCCGACGCGCTATGGGCTGGCTGTCCGGTGTTGACCGCGCCCGGAAACACGTTTGCCGCGCGGGTAGCCGGTAGCCTCAACCATCACCTAGGCCTGGACGACATGAATGTCGCCGATGGCCAGGCATTCATCGCCAAGGCAGTTGCGCTGGGCAACGATGCAGCCACCCTGCAGGCCACGCGCCAGCGGCTGGCCGAGGCGCGCGAGCGCAGCAGCCTGTTCGACATGGCCGGCTTCGCCAGCGACCTGACCCAGCTGCTGCAACAGCTTGCCGGCAGCCACGGCTGGCGTGGCGCTGACATTGGCTGACATGCGATTGGGTTAGGCTCGGCATTCCACAAGGAGTGACCATGGGCAAGCTCAAGCGCAAACAGTACGAAGCGTTGCTGGAACCGATGCAGCTGGAGTTGGCCAACATGGCCCGCTGGGCCCAGCACTGCGGGCAGCGCGTGCTGGTGTTGTTCGAAGGCCGCGATACCGCCGGCAAAGGCGGCGTCATCCAGGACATCGCCAAACACGTCAATCCACGCCAGTGCCGGGTGGTGGCCTTGCCCAAGCCCAGCGAACGCGAAGACAGCCAGTGGTATTTCCAGCGCCATATCGCACACCTGCCCGCCGCCGGCGAGATCGTGCTGATGGACCGCAGCTGGTACAACCGTGCTGGCGTTGAAAAGGTGATGGGCTACTGCACCGATGCACAGTACAAAGACTTCCTCAAGCAGGCTCCCGCGTTCGAGAAACTGCTGGTCGACGATGGCATCCTGCTGTTCAAGTACTGGCTGTGCGTGGACCAGGAGCAGCAGGAAAAGCGCTTTGCCGAGCGCCGCGATGATCCACTCAAGGGCTGGAAGCTGTCGCCGATCGATCTGAAATCGCGGCAGGAGTACAACGCCTACACCCAAGCCCGCGAAGCCATGCTGGAAGCTACCCACACCACACAGGCGCCGTGGACGCTGGTGGACTTCAATGACCAGAAACGCGGTCGCTTGACCCTGATCCGCGACCTGCTGGATCGCCTGCCGGATACCCACATCGACGAACCGGTGGTCGAGCTGCCACCACTGCCGGGCAAACCGAAGAAAGAAAAGTACGGGGTGGTGAAGCCGATTGCGCCGTTTGCAGTGGATGGTGAAGAAGCCGCCAAGCCATAGCGCGCCTCCAGCGCCTTGTAGTGCCGAGCCATGCTCGGCAGGAGCCTTCCCAGCCATGCTGCAGGAGCTGTAGGAGCGGCGTAAGCCGCGAATCTGACATTGCGTGGAGAGCTGAAAAACTCCCCCTCCCCAACCCTCCCCGGGGGGTCGGGGGGGGGGGGGGGGGGGGACGG
>NZ_JBRREG010000126.1:0-10731 GCF_056760155.1 Stenotrophomonas sp. STEN022 | reverse complement strand
GGCGATGAACTCGCGCGCCTTGGCGATCGGGGCCTCGGTGTTATGCGCCTGGTCGGCATCCACCTCGGTGGACACGCGGCCCGGCACCAGCTCGGCCAGCATGGTGCCGACGCCGACGGTCAAGCGATCGACCACGGCATTGGCGATGGACTGCCTGTCACCGGATTGGGCGCGGCCCCACTGCAGCTCGCGCTCGATCAGGCCGGCATAGACCGGCAGGTCGAGGGCTTTCTTCACCAGCGTCGGGTTGGTGGTGCAGTCGACCGGACGCAGGCGCTTGATGGCGTCGTAATCGCCGGTATCGGCGACGACGACGGACAGTTCGCGCAGCTGCGCGAGCTTGGATGCAGTGCTCATGAGGTGCTCCGGATCAGGCGGGGGTGTCGCCATCATCGGCGGCGGCGATGACAGCGGCGGTGTCCTGGTCGAAGGTCGGCGCGGCGAATGGCTGCGGGCCGGGGGTGCGACCAAACACGATGGGACGGGTGATGCCGCGGTAGCTGCCCAGCAAAGGGTGCTGCAGCGTGGTGATCATTTCTTCGGCCAGCACCTGCGGGTGCTCGAACATGTCCTCGACCTTGCGCGCGGCCGCGCACGGCACTTCTTCGCCGAACAGCGCTTCCCATTCCAGCGCACTGCGTGCAGCCAGCGCGGCATGCAGCTTGGCCAGCAGTTCGTCGGAATGTTCGGCACGCTTGCGCACGGTGTCGTAGCGCGGATCACTGCCCATTGCCGGCAGGCCGATCTTGTCGCACAGCGCCTGCCAGAAGCGCGGCGTATTGGCCGAGATGTACAGATGGCCCTGCGCGGTCGGGTGGATGCCGGTGACGCCGCCAGAGCGCATGTCGCGGCCCACGCCTTCAGGTTCGCCTTCGGCCCAGATCATCCGTGCCGACTGCATGGTCAGTGCACTGCGCAGCAGCGACACGCCCACGTACTGGCCTTCACCACTGCGTTCACGTTCGAACAATGCCGAGGACACACCGGCAGCCACCAGCGCGGCGGCGTAGTAGTCGACCACCGAGCCGTACAGGATCTCCGGCGCGCCGCCGGGCTTGCCCTGCATCGCGCACATGCCGGTCATGGTCTGCAGCACCTGGTCGTAGCCGGCCTTGTCCTTGAGCGGACCGTCCTCGCCGTAACCGGTGACCGCGCAATACACCAGCCGCGGGTTGATCTTGTTCAGGCTGTCGAAATCGATGCCCAGACGGGCTGGCACGCTGGGGCGGAAGTTGTGCACCAGCACGTCGGCCTCGCGCACCAGGCGCATCAGCACCGCGCGCTGGTCGGCTTCCTTCAGGTCCAGCACCACGCCGCGCTTGGAGCGGTTCACGCCGAGGAAGGCGCGACTTTCCGCTTCCAGCGTTGACGGGTACTTGCGCAGGTTGTCGCCAACCGGCGGTTCCACCTTGATCACTTCCGCGCCCTGGTCGGCCAGCAGGGTGCAGCCGTACGGCCCGGCGATATAGGCGCTCAGGTCCAGCACGCGCACGCCGCTGAGCGGGCCACGGGCACCATCGCGCTGGGCGATGTCGAACGGAGATGGGTTGTTGCTTGCTGACATTGGCTGCACTCGAATCCTTGATTGCAGTTTCCTCCCGGTGGATGGGAAGAAACATATCGTGCGGGTATTTTCAGCGAGGACAAAAAGCAGGTATCGCGGTGTCATCGCGTTCAAAACCACCGCTGCCTTCACAGTTTCTGGTGACAGGCAGCGGTGACAGGCTTATTGCGGGGCCAGCGACAACCAGCTCAGGCGCCAGACGTCGTGCTCGCGGCCACCACAACGGTAATAGGGCTCGAACACCAGCGGCGCGCGGCATTCCAGCTGCATCGTCACCGTCGCGCCTTCACCCTCATCCTGGCCAACCTGCAGCCAGCGCGAAGGATCACCTTCTGGCAGCTTCACGGTTTCATCGGTCTTGAAGCCATCGATCAGCGTGGTTGCATAGACCAGTGGGCCGTAGCTCAAGCCGACGTACTCCCAGCGCAGCACTTCCTGCGCCACCGGCGAGCCGTCCGGTGCACGCGATTCCTGCACGTTGATGTTGGCGGCGCGGTGCAGCTGCGGCTGCATCGGCAGCTGTACCGTGACGAGGTCACCGGCCTGCCACTGGCGCTGCAGCTGCACGTAACCGTCCGCAGCGACCTGCACCGGCACGTTGACGCCGTTGACCTGGATGCGTGCGTCTTCAGCCCAGGCCGGGATGCGCAGGCCGATGCTGAAGCTGGCGCTGTACTCGGGCGTCACGCGCAGGCTGATATCGCCGTTGAACGGATAGCGGGTCTGCTGCTGCAGCACCACCTTGCCAGCGTCTGCATGATTGAGCGTGGCTTCGCCGGCGCCGTACAGGTTCACCCGCAGGCCGCCGTCGGCAGCGACGCCATAGGCAATCTGCGGCAGCTCTTCCACCGCCATCGCGCCGGACGACTTGCAGCAACGCCAGTACGTCGTATGCACGCGCTTGCCGTTGGGGAAGGTGTAGTAACACCAGTCCTCGCCGTTCGGTGCCATCGCCGCCAGCAGGTCGTTGTAGGCGGTGCGTTCCAGCTCGTCTGCATAACGCGCGTGGCCGCTGATGGCCAGCAGCTCGCGGTTGAGCTGCATCCATGCCAGCACCGAACAGGTTTCCACATAGGCCTGCGGGAAGAACGTGCGCGGGGCATTGAACACCTCGCGCGAGCGATGCGCCACGCCGCCCCACGGGCCGCCGCCCAGGGTCAGGTGCTGCTCGCGGATGTTGTTCCACAGGTTGTCGATGGCCAGCTTGTAATCGGCCTTGCCGGTGGCCTTGTACAGCTTGGCCAGGCCAACAAGATTCCACGACAGCTGGTAAGCCTTACCGGTGGCGATGAAGGCGGCGTCTTCGTTGGCGATGCCCTTGTCGAGCAGGGCCAGGCGCGGGTTGGCGTTGGCCTGCTGCAGGATCTTCTCGGCCAACGCGAGATAGCGCGGCTCACCGGTGACCAGGTACAGATCGGCGGCCGGGTCCAGCAGTACCGTCGCCGACATGCCGTGATGGTTGCCCAGCGTGGTGATGTCGATGCCCGATTCCAGCGCCTGCCAGCACAGGTCGGCGATGCGCCGTGCGGCCTGCAGGTAGCTGTCGTCGCCCAGCGCACGCCAGGTTTCGAGGAAGCCGAGGATCAGATAGCTGTGGGTCCAGATGTCCCAGGTGCGCAGCGCCGGTTCGCCGTTCCAGCTCTCGGGTTTGGGCGGCTGCGGCACGGTGAAGCGGCGGTCGGCGGCATAGTTGCCGAGATAGCCGTCTTCATCCTGCTGGCTGATCAGCCAATCGGCGACGCGTCGCAGGTTGGCTTCCAGTTCGGGCTGATCGCCCTGCGCGACTGCGCGGGCGGTGGCCGACAGCCACTTGCCGGCGTGTTCGCCATACCAGTCACCTTCCTGGTTCTGTTGCTTGTGCGCCTGGCCGAAGATGCTGATCGACGGGCTGGCTTCATCGACGATGAAGTGGCTGAGGCGGCCGCTGCGGTTGGCCGCCAGCATCTGCCCGAACACACCGTCGAGCTTCACCGCTGCCGGTGCGATCAGCTGCTGGCCGCTGGTGATGGCCGCACTCATGCCGCATCCACCACGCAACGGAAGCCGAGCATGCCGCTGCGGTCCTTGGCCGGTGCCATCAGCAGGTACTTGCCATGCTGGTCCAGGCGATAGGCCTGCGGGAAATACCAATGCGAGGTCTGCGGCTGGTAGCTGGAGCCACCGCGCAGGATCGCCGCGCGGGTGTGTTCATCGCTGAACTCATCGGTCCACTGCCACACGTTGCCGACCAGATCCTCGACACCGAACGGGCTTGCGCCCTGCGGATGTGCATCGACATCGGCGGGGGCCAGCAGGCGGCGGCCACGGTTGACCTGCGGTACGCGGCTGGCGTCCCAGTCATTGCCCCACGGATAGGTTCTGCCATCGTTGCCCTGCGCGGCGTACTGCCATTCCCATTCGTGCGGCAGGCGCTTGCCGGCCCATGCGGCGTAGGCGCGCGCATCTTCCAGCGACACCCAGATCACCGGCTTGTTGTCCCAGCCGGCGCGTGGTGCGCCATCCACCCAATGGGCGAGGAAGTTGATGTCATCGGCCGGGTGATAGCCGGTGGCATCGATGAAGGCCTTGAACTGCGCATTGGTGACCGGATGGCGATCGATATGGAACGCCTGCATCTGCATCAACTTGCGGTGATGGCGACGCGGGCAGTCTTCCCACGGGAACTGCACGTCCTGGCCGGCCCAGTTGAAGCCTTCGATCTCGACACCGCCCACGGCGAACACGAATTCGCCAGCCGGAATGGTGACCATGCCCTGCGGCGCGGCAGCCTGCGTGGTGGTGGCGGGAATCTCGCGCAGCTGCTGCGGGATTGCCTTCCATGCGCCGGAGAAGCTATTGAGCGCCTGTTCGGCGCGTTTTGCGGCTTCGGCCAGGAATGCGTCCAGACCGTCGACCGCAGTGCCCGGCTGCACGCTCAGCACCGCACCAAAGCCGCGTGCTTCCATTGGCAGCTCGATGATGGCCACGCCATCACGCACCGCCGGCGACAGCTCCACGCCGTGCCAGACATCGTAGTAGCGGGTGCCGTCCACATGCGGCAGACCGATCTGCTCACCGTTGACCGCGTACTCATTGCGGTTGATGAACGTGTGCAGGCACTGGCCTTCGACCGGGAACTTGCTGGCGAAGATGCCACCCTGGTAGCAGACCTGGTAGGGCTCCCAGTCCATCGCCACGATCAGCGCCGGGAACTGGCGGTAGATGGCAGCGATGCGGCGCAGGGTTTCACCATCGCGCGCGGTGAACTGGTTCCAGATGCCCCAGATGTTTTCCCAGGCGTTGTAGCCGATGCCGTTGAAGAAGCAGTACTGCAGGTCGTGGTTGCGGTTGCGGCCCCAGCGGTTTTCGTAATTGACCATGTGGCGCGGCTCCAGCCACTTCCACTTGGACACCGGCGGCACCGGGCCATCGGGTGCCTTCTTGCCCCAGCTCTGCACATTCCAGATCAGCTGCTCTTCCGAGCTGATGGTGGATTCGGGCTGCACCACCACCGGATTGCCGTTGGCATCGCAGGAGTCGAAGAACGCGCGCGGTACGCCGTTGAAGGTATCGCCGTTGATGCCGTCGGCACCAGTGGCCTTGATGATCTCGGCCAGTCCATCCCAATGCGTCACGCCCGGGTCACGGGTGCCGTGGTCCCACGGCTTGGCCGGCAGGAACACGCGCACGCCGCGCTTCTGGAATGCCTTCACCGCGGCGGTCAAACCTTCCAGGCCGCCCGGCAGCGTGTGTGCCAGATCGAACTGATTGCGGTCGTCGATGCCGATGTTCGGGTAGATGTACCAGATCAATACCGAATCCAGGCCGCCGAAGCGTTCGATCAGATCGTCCAGGTACTTGTCGACGGTGTACTGCGCGGTTTCCACGTCGAAGAAATAGCGGTCCTCGACCATCATCTGCGCGTGCACGAAGTTGCGCTGCGCCCACTGCAGTTCCGGGCGACGGTAGTTCACGTCGGTATAGCCGATGCGCACCAGGTGTTCCTGGCGCCAGTCCTTCAGCTCGGTCAGCCAGTCGGCGGCGCTGGCATTGGCATCGATCATCCAGCTGCCGATGTCGGCGAACGGCCACGCCGGTGCCTTGCCTGGCGTCGGCAGGTAGCGGCCGGTGGTGACGTGCGAGAACTTGTACTCGGTACGGATCACCTCACGCCCATGATCTTGGGAATCGTTGTCGTAATCGGGGGCGGGGTAGGGGGAGGTCATGGCAGTCATCCAGCAAAACGGGGGGAGGCGTAACGGTTACAGCGCGCACCATGCCGCAAGCGCGGCATGGGCGTCGGTGCCGGGCAGGCGGCTGGCGTCGGCCAGCAATGCCTGTACTTCGGCGTGTTCGGGAATACTGGATTGTGCACCCAGGCGCGTACAGGCCAGTGCCGAGGCGGCGCTGGCGGCAAGCAGGGCCTGCTGCAGCGGTTCATCGCGCGCGAGCAGGGCAATCAAGGTGCCGCAGAAGGTGTCGCCGGCAGCCGTGGTATCGAGTGGCGAGATCGAGAACGCTGGCTGCACCAGGATCTGCCCATCAATGCGCGCCAGGCTACCGCGCGCGCCGAGAGTGACGATCACGCAGGGAACGTCGAGCCGTGCCAGGCCGGTGGCCAGGTCCGGCGGATTGCCTGCAACCACGGCCAGCTCGCCTTCGTTGACGATCAGCATGTCCAGCTGTGCCAGCAGTTCAGCCGGCAGCACCTGCGCGGGTGCTGCGTTCAAAGCGACTTTCACTCCAGCGGCGCGGGCGGCGGTGGCATAGGCCTGCACCGAGGCCAGCGGCGATTCCAGCTGCAGCAGCAGCCATTGCACGCCATCCAGTGCTGGCAGGTGTTCGGGCAGCAGTGCCATGTTGGCGCCGGGGGCGACGGTGATCGCGTTCTCGGCGTCATCGGACAGGCAGATGAAGGCGGTGCCAGTCGGCAGCTGCGCATCGCGCACGGCATGCAGCAGCACGCCAGCGTCGTTCAACGAGGCTTCGATCGGCTTGGCGAAGTCATCGGCACCCAGGGCAAGCAGCATCTGCGTGGCAGCGCCACCGGCACGCGCGCAGGCCACGGCCTGGTTTGCACCCTTGCCACCGGGGAAGGTACGGAATTCGCGGCCGAGCACGGTTTCGCCCGGTGCCGGCACATGCGCCGCGCGCACCACGAAATCGAGATTGGCCGAGCCGGCGACAAGAACGGTGGAACTCATGGAATGGCCTGGTAAACGAGGTTGTAGAAACGGGTGGACGGTGAGGCGAGCGCCTTGTCACCGCTGGGCAGGTATTGCATCAGCAGGATGGCCACCAGCTTCTCCTTGCGGTCGATGGTGAAGTACGTGGACGCGGCACCGGACCAGCCGAACTGGCCAACGCTGCCGAGCTTGCCGCGATACGCCGGGTTGGTGATGACATAGCCGCCCAGGCCAAAACCTTCGCCAGGGCCATAGCTGCTGATGGCCGGCTCGAAACCGCCGAGCTGGTCACTCATCATCAGATCGACGGTCTTGCGCGACAGCAGCTGTTGCTTTCCGCTGCGGCCATCATCAAGCAGCATGTGGGCGAACTTCAGGTAGTCGGCAGCGGTGGAATACAGGCCGCCGGCACCGCTGTCGTAGCCCTTCAGACGCACGCCCGGATTGCGCGCGCTGAGCGTGTCGGCCACGCGCAGGCTGCCATCGTCGGTGCTGGTTGGCAGTTCGACCACGCGACCACGCTGCGCCAGCGGCACTTCAAAACCGGTGTCGTGCATCGCCAGCGGGCTGAAGATGCGTTGTTGCAGGAACTGCGCGAACGGTTGCCCGCTGACCACCTCGACCACGCGCGCCAGCAGTTCGGTATTGCTGCCTTCGTAATGGAAGTGGGTGCCGGGCGCATCGGCCAAGGGCAGCGTGGACAAGCGGCGTGCAACGTCCTGCAGCGAGGTCGCGCTGTCGACATCGGCCGCGGTCAACAGCTTGGTCGCCACCCGGTGCGTGTCCGACGCCGCCGCGAATCCGCTGGTATGGGTGAGCAGATGGCGCAGGGTGATCGCGCGCGGCGCATCTTCGGTCTGCGGATGTTGCAGGCCGCCGCCGGTCACCACGGTGCGGTCGGCGAACTCGGGCAGATAGCGCGCCAGCGGATCGTCCAGCGACAGCTTGCCTTCTTCCAGCAACATCAGCACGGCGACCGAGGTCACCGGCTTGGTCATCGAATAGATGCGGAAGATGCTGTCGGCCTGCAGTGGCCGCTTGCCGGCACTGTCGGCGTGGCCGTAGTGCTGCTGGAACACGATGCGGCCATCGTGCTCCACCAGCGCTACCGCGCCCGGGAACTGGCCCGGTGCGGTGCTGGCCTGCAGGAAACCATCCAGCGGCTGCCAGCGGTCTCCCGCGTGCAGCAGCGGCGCGGACAGGCACAACAGGAGTGCGGCGCCACGGCGCAGCCAGCGACGGCTGCGCGGTGTTGCGATGGTTTGATGCATGGCGTGCACTCCTGCGCTCATCAGCGGAACGTATACGAATAGCTCAGCGACACCACCCGACCGCGACCGGCCCAGTAGTTCTGCCAGCCATCGCCCTGCGAGCCGCTGAGGATGTAGTACTTGTTGAACAGGTTGTCCACGCCCAGCGAGAACGTACCGAAGCGCCCCGAATCATAGTTCACGCCCAGATCCCACAGCGTGTAGCCGTTGATCTTTTCGTCGTAGTCGTACTCTTCGCCGTCGTATTCGCGCACTGCCGAGCCGGTGAGGTGGCGGTCGCGCAACATGCTGGCACCGAGCGTGGCGTCGAGGTTGGGCAATGCTTTCCACACCAGGGCGACGTTGATCTTGTCCGGCGTCGCATCGAAGATGCCCAGCGGCTTCTTCATCGGGCCTGCATCGTAGCGGCCCTGCGGATCGGGGCCCCAGAACGAGGTGTAGCCGCGCAGGTGCGTGTACAGGCCGGTGATCTTGAAGGTGTCGGTGAAGCGGAATTCGCCAGTGAGCTCGATGCCTTTGATGTCGGTGGGCGCGCGGGTCATGATGAAGTCGCTGGTCAGCGGGTCCACTTCCAGCGATGCACCGAAGTCGGAGGTGGAGTGGTACCAGCTGCCACTCAGCGCACCGCGCGAACCACGCCAGTTGAAGCCGATGTCGATGTTGTCGACGATGATCGCCTGCAGGTCGAGGATGCCGGCCACGGTCTGGCCCGGATAATTCACGTTGCGCAGCGGGATGCCGATGTCAGGCAGGGTGAAGCCCTTGCTGTAGGCACTGAACAGGGAGAACTCATCGGTGACGCGCCAGATCGCGCCGATGTTGGGCAGGTTGGCGGTGTAGTCCAGGGTGCCGCCTTCGACGAAGGAATTGTTGCGGTAGGCGACGGTGGTATAGCTGTCGATGTCGAGCTCGCCGTTCTCGCGACGGAAGCCGCCGCTGACCGTGACCGGGCCGATATCCCAGGACAGCTGCGCATACGGGGCAACGCTCCGGTAATCCATCGGCGGCACCCATACGCGGTCGGTCATCACCAGCCGCTGCTCGGCCACGTCCTGCACGAAGTCCACGCCGGTATGCAGCTCCAATCCGTCCACGCCAAAGATACTGGGGCGCGTCCACGAGGTACGCAGGCCCTTCTTGCGTGACTGGATCTCGGACTGGTCGAAGATGCGGTCGGCATCGTCTGCCGGTGCCGGCTTCACCAGCTGGCGGTCGGCGCCGTTCTCCGGCAGGAAGCGCATGCCCTGCTTGGCCTGGTAACCGACCAGGTCGAGCGTGCCGCCATGGAAATCGCTGTGGGTGTACTGCAGGCTGTACTGGATGAACTTGTTGAGCGCATCGCGCTGGCCGTCGATGTGGCCCTTGATCGAGGTATTCGGTACCGGCGTGTCGCAGGGCGGCCAGTCGTTCGGGCCCTTGCAGCCGACCAGCTGGATGTAGTCGCCGTTGCCGCCGATGTTGAAGTTGCTGTACGTGGCCTGCAGGCGCTGCTCGCCGTCCTCGCCGAAGTTGTAGCCGCCCTTCATGTATAGGTTGCGCGACTGCGAATCGGCCAGCGAACCGCTGGAATTCATGCCAATGCTGCGGTTCTTGGCGTCATAGGCCATGCCGCGCTCCAGCTGCGAGACGCTGGCCAGGAAGTCGTAGTTGTCCTGCTTGATCGCATGGCTCAGGCCCAGCTTCCAGCCGACGCTGTCGTCGTTGAACTGGGTCTGGTAGCGCGCATTGATGGTGGTCTCGCTGCCGATCTGTTCCGGCACCTTTGAGATGTAGTTGATCACGCCACCGGTAGCGCCGATGCCCTCTGCAGCGGACGGACCGTTGATGACTTCGATGCGGCCGATCACGCCCATGTCGGTGAAGGTGCCGTTGCGGGTGCCTTCGCGCAGTGGTGAACCCTGCGGGATGCTGTCGAACAGGCGCAGCGGAATGCGCCCACGCAGCGACTCACCGGAGTTGGTCATCGCCTGCGAGGATTCGGCATAGCCGGGGATGGTGCGCGCCAGTACCGCGGTGTTGTCCTCGGTGATGATCAGCGACTGCTTGATCTCCTCCGGGGTGATGATGGTGATGGCGCCGGGGATCTTGTCCACTGCCTTGGGCGCGCGCACGCCGGTGACGATGACCCGGTCGAGCTCGGTGGCTTTCCTGTCCTGCGCGCGCTTCTCAGCGCTGCGGCTGTCTTCTTCGTTTGCTGCCTGCATCTGCTGGGCCTGCACGCTGTTGCTGATCGCAGCGGCCAGAACCAGAACCCCCAACGCTACCGGTACCTTCTTCATGGTGTTTATCTCGTTTTTGTTTTAGATAAGACGTGCATGAACTGCTGCCGCTGCGCGCGGCATTCCGATACTTCTGTTGGCTGCTGCATCCCTCCCGACGCAACTCCCCGACAAAGCCAGCCTAGGCGTGGACAGGGGTGCATTGAAGGCGGGGGGGCTAGCTTCAGACGTGAGGTTTTGTTGCTTGAAACAAGCTGTGGTTTTTTCTTGCGGTGCAACAAGAAAGGTTTTCTTGTTGCCGCAGCCGTTGCTTCTGTAGGAGCGGCGTAAGCCGCGAAGCAGACGACCGTTCCGGCGACGAGGTATCTGCAGTTGCAGGATGCGCGAGAGCGGATGCTTCTCCAGCTTCGCGGCTTTAGCCGCGCGCACAGGCACCAAACAGCAAACAAAAACGGCGCCCCACGTGCCAGTGGGGGCGCCGTGAAACTGGAGCGATCAGCCCATGTAAGGGG
>NZ_JBRREG010000125.1:0-10796 GCF_056760155.1 Stenotrophomonas sp. STEN022 | reverse complement strand
CGCAGGCGCCTCCGCAGCTCCCCGCTCCCCCCCCGCCCCCCCGCCCCCCCCCCCCACCCCGCCCCCGCCCCGCCCGCCCCCCCCCCCCCCCCCCCCCCCCCCCCCCCCCCCCCCCCACTACCGGTATCTGGCATGGCGTAATCTCTGGGCCAATATCCCCGGATCAATCCCCATGCCTGTGCTCCTCGCTGTGCCGCTGGCGATACTGGTATTCGTTGCGATCATGCTGCTGCTGATGCCGCTGTCACTGTGGCAGCGCGTGCGCAGTGGTGGCGCGCGTCGGCAGGCGCGACCCTGGCTGATCAGCTTCAACTACTGGGCAACGCTGGTGTCCACCGGTCTGTTCGCGGTGTTCGTCGCCATCGCTGGCTTCTGGTGGGCTGGCGCCTGGTCCTACGCCGCACTTGGTTGGCTGACCGGCCTGCTGGTCGGTGTACTTGGCCACTACCTGACCCGCTTCGAGGCCGGTCCAGAGGCGCTGCATTACAAGCCCAATACCTGGCTGGTGCTGGCGTTGACCGCGATGATCGTCGTGCGTGTGGTCGCCGGTGTGGTGCAGGGCTGGCAGGCGTCGGTGAACGGCGTGCCGTGGCCGGACTCGGGCTGGCTCAGCCATGCCGGCTTGCTGGCGATGGCGGCGCTGCTGCTCGGTTATGCAGGCATGTACGCCTGGTTGCTGCGGCGCCGGGTTCGTCACCATCAACGCTATCGGCAGTTTGATCGTAGTCCGCGCTGAGCCTGTATCCGATGGCAGGCGGAGGCTGTCCCGGCTAGTCTGATGCAAGCAGATACGGAGACGCTTGATGGGTGTGCTGCAGTTCTTCGGGCGCCGCTTGGCGCACTTCCTGGCGCAGCCACGCGCCAACCAGATGCGGCCGTCGACCAGCGACCCCGCAATGCTGTTGCGCACCTTGCGTCGTGGCGATGTGCTGCTGGTGGAGGGCAATAGCCGCTTCTCCACCGCCATCAAATACCTGAGCCAGTCCACCTGGTCGCATGCGGCGCTGTACATCGGCGAGGAACCGCTGCTCGAAGGCGGCAAAGCGCAGCCGATGCTGATCGATGTCGATGTGGAGCAGGGTGTGCGCCGCATTCCGTTGACCGAATTCGCCAACCAGCACACCCGTATCTGCCGTCCGCAGGGGCTATCACCGGCGGTGGTGGATCAATTGGTTGGCTTCATGCGCGCACGCTTGGGCTATAGCTACGACTTGAAGAATGTCTTCGATCTGGCGCGATTCCTGATCCGGCAGCCGCCAGTACCAGGACATATGCGCCGTCGCCTGATTGCATTGGGCAGTGGCGAGCCAACCAAGGCGATCTGTTCGACCTTGCTGGCGCAGGCCTTCGAGTCGATCCGCTACCCGATCCTGCCGGAGATCGAGACGGTGCTGGCGCAGGTGGGGGGAGCGGAGCAGTCGCAGGAGATCCTGCATATCCGCAATTACAGCCTGTACACGCCGCGCGATTTCGATGTGTCGCCGTTCTTCGACGTGGTCAAGCCGCGCCTGCAGCACAACTTCGATTACCTGGCGCTGCAGTGGAGTGATGACGGCAGCCCATGATCACCCCCTCCCTTGGCCGGGAGGGGCAGGGGAGGGGTAGCTCTTCTGCCTTGGCATTGATCAGCGACGTTCCGAAAAAAAAACACGGGCCGCGAACGGCCCGTGTTTCATTTACAAGCACTGCATTGAATCTACAACGGTGTTGCCAGGAACGTTGTCGCTTAGAAGCGTGCACCCAAGCCGAAGCCAACGGTCCACGGATCCAGCTTCAGCTCGCCAGCGTTCTGGCCGGCGACGCGCAGGTCAGGACGTGCGTGCATGTAGCGCGCATCGGCGCGGGCAAACCAGGTCGAGTTGATGTTCATGTCAACGCCGACGGTGCCGATCGCGCCCTTGGCGGTATCCACGCCAACATGGTTGCCGGTGCTGCTCAGGCCGTCGATCTTCTCGTTGCTGAAGTTCGACTCGTAGTAACCAAGGCCGACGAACGGACGGAACACGTTGTCCGCCTGGCCGAAGTGGTACTGCGCGCTCAGTGCAAGCGGCTGCTGCTCGACGCTGCCGACCTTGGCGCCACCATCGGTGCGCACGCGGTGATCGAACTTGTCAGCGGCGCCCCACAGCTCAACGGCGAAGTTGTCGTTGAAGTAATAGCTGGCGCTGATCGTCGGTGCCGGGCCGCCATCGACCTTGCCAATGCCGTCGATCGGATCGTTCTTCGGCTGCAGCAGGCTGATGCCACCAACCACGGCAAAATGCTTGCCGGAGGCGGTATCGCCATTGCCGTCCTGCGCGAAGGCGGTGGAAGACAGCGCAAGTGCGCCCAGGGTGGCAAGGCTGAGAATTTTGATGGAACGCATGAGTAACTCCTCGTGTTGCGATCGGGACTACGTTGTTATCAAGGCCCTCGTTGCGGGGCGAGGACACCCTAACGATGGCAAGATGAATCGCTCTAAACGCAGGGAATTTTCAGTGCCATTGCGTTCAGCGAAAAGCGGAGAGATCCCATGGGTACGATGATCCGCAGAAAAATTCCGTTCACGATGTTGTGGAGCATGTGATGAGTGCTGATGTATTGCAGGGCTTGCCCGCGCAGGTGACTGCAGCGTGTCGTGTATTGGTATTGGGCTCGATGCCGGGCGCGATATCGCTACATGAATCGCGTTACTACGCGCATCCACGCAATCGCTTCTGGCCGTTGATGGCGGCACTGTGTGGCTTCGATGCGCAGCTTGCCTATGCACAACGAATGCACTGCCTGCAGCAGGCCGGTGTCGGCTTGTGGGATGTGATCGGGCAATGCCAGCGCACCGGCAGTCTGGATACGGCCATCGTCCGTGGTAGCGAAGTACCCAATCGCATTGCGGAACTGCTGGCCGATCTGCCACAGCTGCGTGGCATCGCCTGTAACGGCGCTGCAGCACACACTGCGTTCCAACGATGGATTGCACCGGCTTTGCCGCCTTTGGCGGCTGCGCTGCCGGTGCTGGCCCTGCCATCGACCAGTCCGGCCAATGCAGCGTGGTCGCTGCAACGCCTGACTGGGCAGTGGCAGGCGCTGCAGCCGTGGTTGAATGCGCCGAATGGGGTGGTATCGCCTGCAACCAACGGTTTGACCGGCTAGGACAGGCAAGACAGCCGACATGTCACAAAGCAGGGGGTTGAGCCGAGATTCCGGCCGTCACGGCACGCGTGGCGTGCCCTTGTCCGGGGACATACGCAGGCGAATTCGCTTGTAGCGGTTGGCGCTGCGGCCCGCTAACGCCACAATAGGGGATTCCCTCATTTGTTGCTGGAGTAGTTCATGGCCGAAATCAAGGAAGCACTTGTCCCCGATATCGGTGACTACAGCGACATTCCGGTGATCGAAGTGCTGGTTGCGGTTGGCGATACGGTCAAGAAGGACCAGGGTCTGGTCACGCTGGAATCGGACAAGGCGACGATGGAAGTACCGTCGGCCTACGCCGGTGTGGTCAAGGAACTGAAGGTCAAGGTTGGCGACGGCCTGTCCGAGGGCAAGGTTGTGGCCCTGATCGAAGTCAGCGAAGAGCCTGCCAAGCCGGCTGCCGCTGCCGCTCCGGCAGCCCCGGCCAAGGTCGAAGCCACCGCCGAGACCGGCGCCAAGGTCGAGCCGGTGGCGGTTGCACCGGTCGCCGACAAGCTGGCCCAGCGCGAGATCGCGCAGGAAGACTCGGTTACTACCAGCAAGCCGGCCACCCCGCCGGTGCAGTTCAATGCCGAAGGCGTGCTGCCGGCCAATGTGCCGTATGCCAGCCCGGCCGTGCGCGTGTTCGCCCGTGAACTGGGCGTGGACCTGCAGCAGGTCAAGGGTACGGAGAAGGGCGGCCGCATCACCAAGGGCGACGTGCAGAAGTTCGTCAAGGGCGCGCTGTCCGGTGGCGTTGCTGCCAGCGCTGGCGCCCCGGCGGCTGCCGGCGGCGGCCTGAACCTGCTGCCGTGGCCGAAGGTCGACTTCAGCAAGTTCGGCGAGACCGAAGTGGTGCAGCTGTCGCGCATCAAGAAGATCTCCGGCGCCAACCTGGCCCGCAACTGGGCGATGATCCCGCACGTCACCCAGTTCGAGCAGGCTGACATCACCGATCTGGAAGGCCTGCGCGTGGCCCTGAACAAGGAGAACGAGAAGGCCGGCATCAAGCTGACCATGCTCGCCTTCCTGATCAAGGCCAGCGCTGCCGCGCTCAAGCAGTTCCCCGAGTTCAACGCTTCGCTGGACGCCAGCGGCGAGAACCTGACCCTGAAGAAGTACTTCAACATCGGCTTTGCCGCTGATACGCCGAACGGCCTGGTCGTGCCGGTGATCCGTGACGTCGACAAGAAGGGCGTGGTGCAGATCGCCCAGGAAACCGGCGAACTGGCCAAGAAGGCGCGTGACGGCAAGCTCGGCCCGGCCGACATGAGCGGCGGCTGCTTCTCGATCAGCTCGCTGGGTGGCATTGGCGGCACCGCCTTCACCCCGATCGTGAATGCGCCGGAAGTGGCCATCCTTGGCGTCTCCAAGTCGTCCATCCAGCCGGTCTGGAACGGCAAGGAATTCGCGCCGAAGCTGATGCTGCCGCTGTCGCTGAGCTACGACCACCGCGTCATCGACGGCGCCCTGGCGGCCCGTTTCACCACCTACCTGTCGCAGGTGCTGGCCGACATGCGGCGCGTGCTGCTGTGATGCCAGTGGCGCCGCGACGCGCCCTGCTGACGCTGGTGCTGGCTGCCCTGGTGGGCCCGGCACTGGCCGCCAGCCAGTGTCTGCCGGTGGTCGGTGAGGGTTGGCCGCCGGCGGTGGGCAACTACGGCCAGGCGGCGACCAGTCTGCTGGGCGGCCAGGCCGAAGACGGCCTGTCGCTGCTGGTGCTGCCGCCACGCGGGGTGGAATCGCAGGTGTTACTGCGCCGCGATGCCGCCAACGGGCAGTGGATGGTGCTGGCCGGTATGGCTGACAAGCGCATCTACAACTGGAGCACGGCGGCTGGTCGCGGCGGCGTCAACCTGCTGCTGGACCAGGAGCCCGAGTTCGCCCAGGCGCCGTTGCCGGATGCACTGGCACAACGTCTGGTCGAGGTCTGGGGCAAGGCCTTGGCTTCGCCTGAAGTGGCAGCGCGTGCGCCGGTTACCGATGGCGAGGTGCTGTCCTTCACCGTCAACGGCGAACGTTACAGCGGTCAGCGGCCGGCTTGCGGCCAGCTTGAAGCGCTGCAGGAACAGGCGGCGCTGCTGATCGAGCTGGCCCATAGCAAAGACAAAAAATACGAGAAGCGCTACGCCGATATCGCACGCGCGCTCGACAATATGCATGACCGGTTCGTCGGCGACGCCGGCTGAGCCCACAGGAGAAAACAATGGCGACGATTGAAATCAAGGTTCCGGACATTGGCGACTACAACGACGTGCCGGTGATCGAGATTCTGGTGGCCGTGGGCGACACGGTGAAGAAGGACCAGGGTCTGGTCACGCTGGAGTCGGACAAGGCCACGCTGGAAGTGCCTTCCTCGGCCGCGGGTGTGGTCAAGGAAATCAAGGTCAAGCTCGACGACAAACTGTCCGAGGGCGATGTGGTGGTGATCCTGGAAGCTGAAGGCGAGGGCGCTGCCCCGGCCGCAGCTCCGGCACCTGCCGCCGCACCTGCGCCGGCTGCACAGCCCGCCGCTGTCGCCGCTCCGGCAGCCGTCAGCGCGCCGGTTGCCGCTGCTGCGCCAGCTGCATCCGGCCCGATCGAAGTCAAGGTGCCGGACATCGGTGATTACCAGAACGTACCGGTGATCGAGATACTGGTCGCCGTCGGCGACACGGTGAAGAAGGACCAGGGCCTGGTCACGCTGGAATCGGACAAGGCCACGCTGGAAGTGCCGTCCTCGGCCGATGGAGTGGTCAAGGAAATCAAGGTCAAGCTGGACGACAAACTGTCGGTCGGCGATGTGGTGGTGGTACTGGAAGGCGCTGCCGGCGCCGCACCTGCTGCCGCCAAGGCGGCCCCGGGCAGCAAGCCGCCGGTGACCCCGTCGCACCGCGCGCCGGACCCGGCGGTCGCCGCCAAGGCGCTGCCGTCCAGCGGCCGCACCGCCGACATCGAGTGTCGCATCGTGGTGCTGGGCGCAGGCCCGGGCGGCTATACCGCTGCCTTCCGCGCTGCCGATCTGGGCATGGATACCGTGTTGATCGAGCGTTATGCCAGCCTCGGCGGCGTCTGCCTCAACGTCGGCTGCATCCCGTCCAAGGCGCTGCTGCACGCCGCTGAAATCATCGACCACGCTGCGCATGCCGACGAGCTGGGCATCGAATACGGTGCGCCGAAGATCAGCCTGGACAAGCTGCGCGGCTACAAGGAAAAGGTCGTCGGTCAGCTGACCAAGGGCCTGGCCGGCATGGCCAAGCAGCGCAAGATCCGCACCGTGCATGGCCTGGCCAAGTTCATCTCGGCCAATGAGCTGGAAATCGTCGGCGACGACGGCAAGACCCAGCTGCTGCGCTTCGAGCAGTGCATCATCGCCGCCGGTTCGCAGGCGGTGAAGCTGCCGAACTTCCCGTGGGACGACAAGCGCGTGATGGACTCCACCGATGCACTGGAACTGGCCGAAGTGCCGGGTTCGCTGCTGGTTGTGGGTGGCGGCATCATCGGTCTGGAAATGGCCACTGTGTACAGCGCCCTGGGTTCCAAGGTGACCGTGGTCGAGTTCATGGACCAGCTGATGCCGGGCGCCGACAAGGACCTGGTCAAGCCGCTGGCCGATCGCCTGAAGAAGCAGGGCATCGAAGTCCATCTGAAGACCAAGGCGTCCGGCGTCAGCGCCGATGCCAAGGGCATCACCGTGACCTTCGACGCCGCCACCGAAGGCGAGAAGCCGGCGATGGAAAGCGGCACCTTTGATCGCGTGCTGGTTGCCGTCGGCCGCTCGGCCAATGGCAAGAAGATCGATGCCGACAAGGCTGGTGTCGAAGTCACCGATCGCGGCTTCATCCCGGTTGATCGGCAGATGCGCACCAACGTGCCGCACATCTTCGCCATCGGCGACATCGTCGGTAACCCGATGCTGGCGCACAAGGCCACGCACGAAGGCAAGCTGGCGGCTGAAGTCGCATTCGGCGAGAAGAAGGAATGGGTGGCGCGGGTGATTCCGTCGGTGGCCTACACCAACCCGGAAATCGCATGGGTCGGCGTCACCGAGACCGAGGCCAAGGCCAAGGGATTGAAGGTGGGCGTGGCCAAGTTCCCGTGGGCGGCCAGCGGTCGCGCGATTGGTATTGGTCGCACCGAAGGTTTCACCAAGCTGATCTTCGACGAAGAAACCCACCGCGTGATCGGTGGTGCCATCGTCGGCGTGCATGCCGGTGAGTTGCTGGCCGAAATTGGCCTGGCCATCGAAATGGGTGCGGAGGCCGAAGACATTGGCCACACCATCCACGCGCATCCGACCCTGAGCGAGTCGGTGGCGATGGCCTCGGAGATCTACGACGGCACCATCACCGATCTGTATATCCCGAAGAAAAAGTAATTGAAGATTGAAAAGGGCCGCTAAGCGGCCCTTTTCATTTGTGCGCGATATGTAGAGCGCAGCGATGCTTCATTTGTAGTGGGGGGGCCCTGAACGGCGCGAAGAAGGCCCCCAAAAACCGCAAACGGGGGCGAAGACCAGGGGGGGGGGGGAAGGCCAAAAGAAACCCACCCACCCGCCGCCCCGCCCCCCCCGCCCCCCCCCCCCCCCCCCCCCCCCCCCCCCCCCCCCCCCCCCCCCCCCCCACTACAGGTGGCGCGTCAGAACGACAAACTCACACCTGCAACCGGGCCCTTGAATTCCTGTTTAAGGCCGATGACACCGTCGCTGCCTTTCTGGTCAACATCCAGCTTGAACCAGTCGTAGCCGGCGAAGATGCCGAAGTTCTTGTTGAAGTTGTACTGCACGATGGCATTGGCGCGGCTCAGGTCGCCTTCGTAGTCATCGAAGTTGCCCCAGCGTGTGTTGAGGTACTGGCCCTGCAGGTTGATCAGCCAGTTCTCCGAGGGCGTGAAGGTCAGGCGCGCGCCAACTACCGGCGCGATGCCATCGGCTTTCTCGTTGAGGAAGCGGCCCTGATAGACGTCGCCTACATCGGCATAAGCGTCGGCACTGATCTTGGCGTACTCGGCGCCGAGCTGCAGGCCGAAATCGAAGCGCTCACCATCGACCACCGAGTAGTCGTAAACCAGCGTTGCCACCTGGTACTTCAGTTCGCCCTTCACGAAGCTGCCTGCGGGTACCGTGGTGTCACCCCAGCTGATGCCTTCATCCAGCGTCTCGCGCCGGTCCTTGTCGTACTTGAAGTAATCGAAGATCAAGCGCTGGCGGTCGCTGATGCGGAACAGGCCGTCGATGCGTGGCTCCCATTCCTTGCCGCCCAGGCTGAAGTCCTCCGACAGATCCACGTCCTGGCCGGCAACAGTGGTGCTGCCGCGGATGGTGTTGTCGGTGTCGATGTTCATCGCGCCCAGCCGCAGGGTGAAGCGCGGATCGCCTTCAGCGGCGTGCGCGGCTTGCGCGTGGACCAGAGCGAGTGTGAGTGCGCACGGAGCAAGTGCGAGAATGAAGCGGGGATTGCGCATGACATTGCCTGCTTGTTGCTTTGGGGCAACTGACCATCGCCGATTCGATGTAGAGAACAGTGAGCGCAGCGTGCAGGCAATGTGTAGACGCGGATCAATTGCGGTGAGGTGGTGCCGCCGAGGGCGTGCGACACCACCTCACCCGAGTCCGCGCACCCGCCCGACGAGGTAGCGGGTGGCTGACTACGAAGGTGTGACCGGGGGAGTTGGGGGAAGTTCCCGTGTTGCGGCGCAATATTTATTGTCCCGTGCGGCGGCCCGACGGCCGCGCATCCGGGGAAAAAACGTGATACTGCGGCCACTTGCATAGTCAAATGGGGACAAATGCCGGTTGTCTCGCAAATTGTCCCGCTGTTATACTTTCGCGGCTCGACGAGACGCCTTTGCGCGATTCGGCTCTTCCCTTTACCTGAAGCAGGACACTTTGACGTGCTGAACTCCGTTGACGCGGGTCGGCGACTGATGTTGCGCGCCGCGGTCTACCCGCTGGTCGCAGTGGTGGTCCTGGCTCTGGCCTTCCTCTTCGTGGGGCCAAAGCATGCGCTGGGCGCCCTTGTATCGGGCCTGGCGGTGGTGGCAGGGACGGCGCTGGCCGCGTGGGTAGGGCTCGGTGGCGGCGTTCAGGCCGCTGGTTCAGCAATGGTCCGCCTGTTCCTGGGGTTCGTGCTGAAGATTGTGCTGATTGTTGCCGTGCTGGGAATGGCTTTTTTCTGGTGGCGACTTCCTCCTTTGGCTCTGCTGGCGGCAATTCCAGTGGCGCTGATGTTCCAGGTTCTGGCTCTGGCCAGACGTTGATTCACTCATAAAGGTTCCGGACACATGGCGGGCGAGGCTCTAACTCCTACCACGTACATCCAGCATCACCTGCAGAATCTGACCGCTCCGGTCGGTGAGGGCGGTGGTTTCTGGATGATCCACGTCGATACCATCGTCACCGCGGTCCTGATGGGCCTGCTGATGGTGTTCGCCTTCTGGATGGCAACCCGCAAAGCCACGGCCGGTGTGCCGGGCAAGTGGCAGGCGTTCGTTGAAATCTGCCTGGAGTTCGTTGACCGCCAGGCCAAGGACACCTACCACGGCAAGAGCAAGCTGATCACGCCCATCGCGATCACCATCTTCTTCTGGATCCTGTTGATGAACCTCATCAAGATGATCCCGGCCGATTTCATCGCCAAGCCGCTGGAGCTGGCAGGCATCCACTACTGGAAGCCGGTGCCGACCGCCGACGTCAATGCCACCCTGGGCATGTCGATCAGCGTGTTCATCCTGATGATCTTCTTCGCGCTGAAGTCCAAGGGCATCGGCGGCTTCGTCAAGGAATTCCTGACGGCTCCGTTCGGCAAGTGGATGATGCCGTTCAACCTGATCCTCAACATCGTCGAGTGGCTGAGCAAGCCGATCTCCCTGGCGATGCGACTGTTCGGCAACATGTTCGGCGGCGAAATCGTTTTCCTGCTGATCTGGGTGCTGGGCGGTGCCGGCGTGTTCGGTGCCGTTGCCGGTGGCGTGTTCGGCTTTGGCTGGATGCTGTTCCACCTGCTGGTGATCCCGCTGCAGGCCTTCATCTTCATGATGTTGACCATCGTGTACTTGAGCCTGTCGGAAGACAGTCACTAAAGTTACAAGCTTCACCCAGTTTCAACCTTCATCCGTTTCATCACCCTTAGCTACTTAAAGTTCCTGGAGATAACCATGTACTTCGCCGTCCTGACCAACCTCGCCCAAGTTCAGAGCTCCACCGCCCTTGCCGTCGGCATCATGATCGGCCTGGCCGCACTGGGCGCTGGCCTCGGTCTGGCCATCATGGCTGGTAAGTTCCTGGAGTCGGCCGCTCGCCAGCCGGAACTGATCCCGGTCCTGCAGGTCCGCATGTTCATCACCGCCGGCCTGATCGACGCCGCGTTCATCATCTCGGTCGCCGTTGGCCTGCTGCTGGCCTTCGCAAACCCGCTGGCTGCTGCCCTGCTGGCCGAAGCCGCCAAGCTGGCAGGCTGATCCAGCTGCAGTGAGACGGTCGGGTGGCGGGGGGGCCCCCCCATGGGGTTTAGGGTAGGGTTGGCCCCCCCCCCCGCGGCCCCCCCCCCCCCCCCCCCCCGGCGCAGCAGCCACAATCAGCCTCTGACTCTTGGAGGAACGTCATGGATGACCGCAAGCGCAGCGCAAACGCGCAACGTCCACAGGCATTCTGGCAACGACTGCCTGCG
>NZ_JBRREG010000124.1:0-10845 GCF_056760155.1 Stenotrophomonas sp. STEN022 | reverse complement strand
CCCCCCCGCCCTTCTAGGGCGGGCCGGCGCCCGCGCCCCCGTGCCGGGCGGTGGCGCGCGGGCGGCGCCTTGTGCGCCGCGGGGCAGGGGCCCGCCCGCCCCCCCCGCTCCTACAAAAGCCGAAGCAGGAATCCTCCGTATTCGGCTGGGTCGATCAGATCCAGCACAAACCCGCAGCGCCACAGGACGGCGCCGCGCTGCGACGTTTGTTGGCAACACGCAACCGCGCCATCGCTCCTGCACAACCCGTCGAACGCGGCCCGGTTGATCGCGATCTGCCCGGCACCGAAATCGCGCCCGGACTGCACCTGATCGAAACCTTCATCCCGCAGGCGATTCCAACGCAACCGCTGTCGTTGGCTTTCAGCAAGCGTCCTGAGGAATCTGTCGCGCCACACGACCTGCTGTTCTTCGATACCGAGACCACCGGCCTGGCCGGCGGCACCGGTACCCGCGCCTTCATGATCGGCGCCGCCGACTGGCATCACGATGCAGCGCGCGGCGAAGGCCTGCGCGTGCGCCAGCTGCTGATGTCGACGATAGGCGCGGAGAGCGCGATGCTGGAGTTGTTCGCCAGCTGGTTGTCACCAAGCACCGTGCTTTCCAGCTACAACGGCCGCTGCTATGACGCGCCGTTGTTGAAGACGCGTTACCGGCTGGCGCGGCGCGGTGATCCGATTTCCGCATTGGATCACGTGGACCTGCTGTTCCCGACCCGCCGTCGCTATCGCGGCACCTGGGAAAACTGCCGGCTTGCGACCATCGAGCGGCAGTTGCTGCTGATCGCTCGCGAGGATGACTTGCCGGGTTCGGAAGCGCCAGCGGCGTGGTTGAGTTATCTACGCGGCGGCAGCGCGCGCAACCTGCGCCGTGTTGGCGAACACAACCATCAGGACGTGGTGACCTTGGCGCTGTTGTTCCTGCGCCTGGTACAGGCGGAAGCGGATGAACGGGCGGAATTGGCGTTGGAGGCGGAGCGCTGAGTTTCAGTTGCTCGTCAGGCGTTGCTTGTAGAGCCTACCCCTCCCCAGCCCTCCCCTTGGCTACGCCAAAGGGAGGGGGCCAAGCTCTGCTCCCTCCCTTTCGCTGAAAGCGAAGGGGAGGGTTGGGGAAAGTTGGGGAGGGGTGCTTTTGCTCCGGCCCTAAAACCAAGCCCCAGCAAACCCTCCCAGAACATCAACCACCAAGCGGCTGCGCAATTCCGCTGCTGATCGCTTCGCGGATCATCTGCTCGGCATCACGATTGGCCTTGGCGCTGGCCGCCGCCTGCTGCCTGCCCAGCTCGGCCTGCTGCTTGCCCAATTCCCTCTGCTGCGCGGCCAGGCTTTCCATCTCCGCACGCATCGCCGGGTTCTCCATTTCCTCGCGGGCCTGTTCCAGCTTGCGGCGTGCCTCTTCAGATGCACGACGTTGTGCGGCAGTACGTTCACCCGAACTCAGTGCCAGCTCCGCCTGCTCACTCGCCAGCTCACCAATCCGTGCGCCGATCTCGCCCATGCGCTCACCGATCTGCCCCTGGCGGTCGCCCAATGCTCCCTGCCGGTCACCCAGGCGGCCCTGGGCATCACCCAGACGCACGCTTTCGGCATACAGCTGCTGAAAGCGCGACAAGGTTGCCGCATCGCGCACCACATAGCGCTTGCCATCACGGCGTACCAGCAGCACGCCCTTGCCGTCATCCAGTTGCTTGGCTTCGCGCAGGTCGGCGACGCTGCCATTCATGACGTTGTGGTTGCCCTTGATCAGCACATAACCATCAGCGTTCTGGTTGCTGGAAAGGTGGATCACGCCTTGCGTACGCAATGGTGCAGCGGGTGCGGGCGGGGCCGCAGGCGGTGCGGGTGGCACCACCAACGCCGGTGGTGCTGGCGGCGCAGGCGGTGCGGCGGGTACCGCAGCACCGGCAACTACCGTGCGTGTCACCGAACGTGCAACCGGTGCAGTTGGCGCAACCGGCGCGGCGGGTGCGGCCACAGGCACCGGCGGTGCGGGCGGCGCGGGCGGTGCCGGCATCGCCACCAGCCGCAGCGGTGCCACGCCGACCAGGGCAACGGCAACGATGATCAAGGCCGCACCGACGCGCGGGAAGGAAGAAGTGTCCTGCAACATGAGCAATCTCCGCTTGAGGCTGAGGAAGGTCGGCGACGCGCTGGCCAAACCAGCGCCCGGCCGGGGAGCAACGCCCAACTGCAATAGCAGGCGTCCGTAGTGTTGACGGCAGTGCCGGTCACCGGCGACCACCGCGGCATCCACCGCAGCTTCGCGGGCAATGCCGTATTCGCGGGCGGCCAGGTGCACCACCGGGTGGAAGAAGAACAGGTGCTGAGCAAGCGCAGGCACCAGACCCAACCACAGGTCATGGCGTTGCAGATGCACCAGTTCGTGGGTCAGAGCCATGTCCAGCTGGTCGTCGCCCATGCGCTGCAGGCCACGCGCCGGCAGCAGCACCGGACGCCATGGGCCAATCAGCTGCGGTGAATCAATCGCAGTGCTGAGCATCAAGCGCGGTGCGCGGTGCAGGCCATGCGCATCGGCGGCCAGCGCAAGCGCGGCGTTGAGCTTGTGATCGTGGCAGGGCTGTGCGGAACGCAGCAGGGCACGACTGGCGCGATACGCCAGCGCGGTGCGCAATGCCATCACCAGTACGCCGGCCGCCCACATCGCCATCAGCACCAGGCTCCACGACCAGTTGCTGTCCACCGGCAAGGGCTGCATCACGATCAGCGGCGCGGTAGTCACCGGTGCAGCGGTGGCCGCAGCCTGCGCCACTATCGGTGCAGCATCGACGGCAGGCAGCAGCGGCAACTCCAGCGGGGACGCCCAGAACAGGCCAACCACGGCCTGCACCGCCACCAGCCACCACAGCGCGCACTGGGTGCTGGCCGGCAGGCGTCGCACGTACCGGCACAGCAGCCACACCAGGCCCGCCAACAGCGCGGTCTGCACACTGGTCGCCAGCAAGCGGCTGCCCAACAACTCTAGCGTCATCGACATGGCTCAGTCCTCCCGGCGCTGCGACTGCAGCTTGCTGACCAGCGCTTCCAGTTCGGCCAGTTCGTTGTCGCTGACCTCGGCCTTCTCCGACATCCACGCCACGAACGGCGAGATCGAGCCCTGCAGGGTCTTCTCGACGAAGCTGCCGACCGCGCCGTTGACCACGTCCTGCTGCTCGGCGGTGGAGCTGTAGCGGTACACGCCCTCGTCCTGCTCGCGCTGCAGATAGCCCTTGGTACGCAGGCGCTCCATCATCGTCAGCACGGTGGAGCGTGCCAGTCCGCGGGCCTCACCGAAGCGTGCGGCTACCTCGCCGACGCTGGTGGGTTCGTTCTCTCCGATGTACTGCAACAGGGCCAGTTCCTGGTCCCCGATGGTCTTGCGGCGCATGACCGTCTCCGTGACTACATTTGTCGTCACGGTAGATCTGCCTACATTTGTAGTCAATAGCCCGGATGACACCCTGACCGCTGTCGGGCTGAATGATTCAGCTGACTGCGCTGTCGATCTGCCAGCGCGCGAACTCGCTTTCAAACTCGGCCAGAGTGAGCAGGCCGAGACAGGCATGGGCACCAGTCGGTAGCGCCTCACCACGGGCAAAGCGGCGAGCCAGCAGCACGGCTGCAAGGGTGGGAATCTCCGGGCCGTGCAGCATTGGAGCAGTGAGGTCCCAATGCACGGTGTGCTGCAGGCCATCACGCTGACCACGCAGGGTGATGCGCATGCCGCCAAGATCAGTGCCAAAGCGATCGAACCAGCGACCGGCCCGGGCGAATACGCCGGCCAGCGCTTCCATCGGCAATGGCAGGCCATGCCGGCGCAGCCAGGCCAGCGTCGCCAGGCAACGCGACAGGAACTTCAACTCCAGCGCCGCGCGAAAGCGCACCGTCGCCACGCCCGGATAGCGCTGCACCAACAGCGTGTGATCTGGCACATCGCAGGGCGAGGCCAGTCGCGGGCCGATGCGGGCGAAGCGCACCGGCTGCGGATCGGCCCAGCCGATCACCGTCTGCCAGCGCCCATCCACCCAGCACTCGAACGGCTTGCCGCAATACGACAACACCGCGCGCACCGTGGCCATGCCCAGCGGCGTGGCCTGTGCGGGTGCGATCACCATGTCGATGCTATGCAGCTGATCGAACTGCGGGGCCAGTGCATCCACGACCGCACTTGAGAGCGCAGGCAAGGTACTGGCGCCGCTGATCGCACTTCGTTGTGTCTGTTCGGCCAGGGCCTGCAATTGCTGCGGGAAATCCGCGACGAAATCGCGACCGTCGGCGAGATCGACGTAGTGCATGCCGGCACGTAAACAGGCCTGTGCCACATCGTAGCCCTGGCCTTGGAAAGGACCGGCGGTGTGGATGACCAGTGCCGCTCGAGTAGCTGCAAGCTGCGCTTCGAAATCAGCTGCGGCGGTATCCAGCCTGCACAGTTCGATGGTCGTCAGATCCACACCGGGCAGATGCGCCGCAGCCTGCGCTGGGTTGCGGCCCGCAGCTATGACTTTGATGCCTGGCGTGATCGCGAGCGCACGCACGATGCGCGCGCCGAAATGACCGTAACCGCCCAACACCAGAACACGACAGCTTTCCTGCTGTGACATCGGATCTTCCTGCGTTGATTGCTGGGTGGATTATCAGCGAGGAATGAACTGCTTTCGCCCCTCCCCTTTGGCGCAGCCAAGGGGGAGGTTGGGAGGGGGTGGCTTTGGCCGTTGCTTGTGCGCGTTGTTTGGCTTTGTTGCGAAGAGCACCCCTCCCCAACCCTCCCCTTCGCTACGCGAAAGGGAGGGAGCTTTTGCTCCTCCCCTTTGGCGCAGCCAAGGGGGAGGTTGGGAGGGGGTGGCTTTGGCCATTGCTTGTGCGTGTTGTTTGGCTTTGTTGCGAAGCGCACCCCTCCCCAACCCTCCCCTTCGCTACGCGAAAGGGAGGGAGTGGATCCGCTGCGTCACGCACCAGAAAGCAACTTTTCATCCCGCTCTTACACCTGCGGCAGCACCCTGCATGCACACCCCTGCCTGGAGTCCGCCATGTATCGGATGCTGGTCACCGCCAGTTTCAGCGCCATCGTCGCCACTGCCTGCAGCACCGCCCAGGTCAATCAGGTGCAGCCCATCGACGGCGTCATCTCCGGTCAATGCCATAGCGACATGGTGCGCGGCGCGGTCGGCCTGGCGGCAGCTCCCGGCACAGTGGAGCGCGCGCGCGTGGACAGCGACAGCCTGCAGGTACACGTGGTGCGCGGCAGCGGGGATAACATCAACAGCGCCACCCCACCTAGCAGCGGTGGCGAGCGTCTGACCATCGAAGTGGGTCGCACCAACAACATCACGGCGCTGCGTTGCGGCTGACATTGCAGAAGTCGCAGCGCGTCATGCAGCCCATGTAGCTGCATCGTTGAACAGCGCCGACTGCGGCGTTGCTTCCGGGTACTGCGATCTTCCCATTCCCGATAGACAAAGCTCCGCGGGAGTGTCTCGCAATCTGGTGCGACGCAGCGTCAACACGTCCTCACTTGGCGATATGCTTGGGTCGTCCCTCAATAGCTTGGAGTTCCGATGCAATTCCCGTCGACGCCGCGCGCCCTGCGCCGCCCCGCCGCCCTGATTGCCACCGCTGCACTGATGCTGGCCCTGAGCGCCTGCACAAAGCCGGCCCCGGAAGAACAGGATGAGGCACTGAACCAATCCCAGCAGGCCGCTGAAGCCGCCGCTGCGCCCGCTGAAGCCACGCCGCCGCCGGGCGCCTGCGACGCCAGCCAGGTGCAGGGTCTGGTCGGCCAGACCTATAGCGATGCCATGCAGGCCCAGGCCAAGGAAGATGCCGGCGCCACCGATGTGCGCGTACTCAAACCCAACCAGCCGGTCACGATGGAGTTCATCGGCGAGCGCCTGAACATCGAACTTGATGAAAAGGGCACGGTCAGCGGCGTCCGCTGCGGCTGAATTGGCAGCGCCAAAGCCTTGCTGGGCAAGGCTTTGGTTGCGCTCGCAACGATGTATTGCGGCGCTGCAGCAACTGTGATTTAGTCGAGCCATCCGGTGACCTCAAGGTGCGCTCCAGGTAGAGCACGTTGCGTCCATTGGGTGGGCGCGAGGGCGCTTGGATCAGGCGTATACGCCGCAACGGCGTACGTCGGGTCTTACCCCAACAGCACGACGCGATCCATCTGATGTGCATGACGTGCTCAGCGAGCGGGCAGGAGTGTCGCCGCTCACCTGAATCGCATCGAGGCACAGATGGCAGTCCGCACCCCGCAAGGGCTTTACGACCCGCAAGACGAACGCGACGCCTGTGGTTTCGGCATGGTCGCCCAGCTCGACGACCAGCCATCGCGCCTGTTGGTGGATACCGCCATCGCCGCCCTGTCGCGCATGACCCACCGCGGTGGTGTTGCCGCCGACGGTCTCACCGGCGACGGCTGCGGCCTGCTGCTGCGCAAGCCCACCGTGTTCCTGCGCCAGCTGGCCGAAGAGGCTGGCATCGTGCTCGGCCCCAACTTCGCCGCCGGAGTTGTGTTCCTGCCGCACGATGCTGACGCTGCGCAGCGATGTCGCTCCGAACTGGATGCACAACTGCACGCCGCCGGCTGCCATCCGCGCGGTTGGCGTGAAGTGCCCACCGATGACAGTGTCTGTGGCCAGTTGGCACGCGACACGCTGCCGAAAATCGAACAGGTGTTCGTCGATGCCGACATCGAGCAGAGCGCCGAACAATTCGCACTGGCGCTGTTCATGTCGCGCCGTCGCAGCGAACAGACCCTGCGCGATGTCGCCGACTACTACGTCACCACGCTCAGCGCCGAAGCCATCAGCTACAAGGGCATGGTGCTGCCGGACAAGCTGAGCACCTTCTATCCGGACCTGCAGCGCCACGAACTGGCATCCAGCGTGGTGGTGTTCCACCAGCGCTTCTCCACCAACACCATGCCGCGCTGGCCGCTGGCGCACCCGTTCCGCATGCTCGCCCACAACGGCGAGATCAACACCATCGAAGGCAACCGCCACTGGGCGCAGGCGCGCAGCAAGGTGTGGAAGACGCCGAAGTTCGACATCGCCGAGTTCGACCCGGTGATCTCGATGCACGGTTCTGATTCGCAGAGCATGGACAACATGCTGGAGCTGATGGTGGCCGGCGGCATGGAGCTGATCCAGGCGCTGCGGATCCTGGTGCCGCCTGCAACCCAGTCGCTGGAATTCAAGGACGCCGACCTCGCTGCGTTCTACGAGTTCTACGGTTTGAACAGCGAGCCGTGGGATGGCCCGGCCGGCATCGTTGCCTGCGACGGCCGCTATGCCGCCTGCACCCTGGACCGCAACGGCCTGCGCCCGGCGCGCTGGATGCTGACTTCCGATCGCCACTTCCTGGTCGCCTCCGAAGCCGGCGTGTGGGAAGTGCCGACCGAGCGCGTCGTGCGCAAGGGCAAGCTCGGTCCGGGCCAGATGATGGCCATCGACCTCAAGCGCGGCGATCTGCTCGATTCCGAAGCCATCGACCGCATCAACCGTGCACGTGCGCCGTACAAGCAGTGGCTGCACCAGGGCGTGACCTACCTGCAGACCGAGCTGATCGATCCCTCGCTGGCCGAGGAACCGTTCGATGAGGCGACGCTGCGCAGCTACCACAAGCTGTTCCAGCTCTCGACCGAGGAACTGGAGCAGGTGCTGCGGCCGCTGGCCGAAACCGGGCAGGAAGCCACCGGCTCGATGGGCGATGACACACCCATCGCCGTGCTCAGCCGCCACACCCGTCCGTTGTATGACTACTTCCGCCAGGCCTTCGCGCAGGTCACCAACCCGCCGATCGATCCGCTGCGCGAAGAATGCGCGATGTCGCTGACCACCCAGCTCGGCAAGGAGACCAACATCTTCCATGCCGGTGCGGAGACGGTGAACCACGTCATCCTCAACTCGCCAGTGCTGAGCCAGCGCAAGCTGCGCCAGTTGCTGAAGATGGAGCAGTACGTCGAGCGCAATCGCCTGATCGACCTGTCCTACAGCGTCGAGGAGGGCCTGAAGGCCGGCATCGAGCGCATCTGCGCCGAGTGCGAGCAGGCCGCACGCGATGGCGTGGTGATGCTGCTGTTGTCCGATCGTTACCCGGTTGCTGATCGGCCGATGGTGCATGCACTGCTGGCGACCAGCGCCGTGCATCATCATCTGTCCAAGGTTGGCCTGCGCTGCGACGTCAACCTGATCCTGGAAACCGGCACCGCCCGCGACGCGCACCACATGGCCTGCCTGCTGGGCTTTGGTGCCACCGCGGTGTATCCGTACCTGGCCTACCAGACGCTGTTCGACCTGGGCCGGCGCGGCATCCTGCAGTTGAAGAAGGGCGGTGAGGTCTCGCAGATCGGCCGCAGCTACCGCAAGGGCATCTACAAGGGCCTGAGCAAGATCATCTCCAAGATGGGCATCTGCACCATTGCCAGTTATCGCGGCGCGCAGTTGTTCGAGATTGTCGGCCTCGACCCGGACGTGGTTGCACTGTGCTTCCCGGATACCGCTGCCCGCATTGGCGGCGTGGGCCTTGCACGCTTGGATACCGAAGCACGCGAGCTCACCGTGCGTGCCTGGAACGATCTGGCGCAGCCGGAAGTAGGCGGCCTGCTCAAGTACGTGCACGGTGGCGAATACCACATGTACAACCCGGACGTGGTGATGACGCTGCAGCGCGCATCACGCACCGGCGATGCCGAAGACTGGCGCAAGTACATGGACGCGGTGCATTCGCGCCCGACATCGGCGCTGCGCGATCTGCTGCAGCTCAAGCCGGCAGCAACGCCGGTGCCGCTGGACGAAGTGGAACCGGCCGAAGCGCTGTTCAAGCGTTTCGATACCGCTGCGATTTCACTGGGCGCACTGTCGCCGGAAGCGCATGAAGCCTTGGCAATCGCGATGAACCGCCTCGGCGGCCGTTCCAACTCCGGCGAAGGCGGCGAAGATCCCGCCCGCTATGGCACCGAGAAGCGTTCCAAGATCAAGCAGGTGGCCTCCGGTCGCTTTGGCGTCACCGCCGAATACCTGGTCAATGCTGAGGTGCTGCAGATCAAGGTCGCGCAAGGTGCCAAGCCCGGCGAAGGCGGCCAGCTGCCCGGCCACAAGGTCAACGAGCTGATCGCGCGCCTGCGCTACGCCAAGCCCGGCATCGGCCTGATCTCACCGCCGCCGCACCACGACATCTATTCGATCGAAGATCTGGCGCAGCTCATCTACGACCTGAAGCAGGTCAATCCGGAAGCGCTGGTGTCGGTGAAGCTGGTCTCGCATGCCGGTGTCGGCACCATCGCCGCGGGTGTGGTGAAAGCCGGTGCCGACCTCATCACCGTGTCCGGCCACGACGGCGGCACCGGTGCCTCGCCGATCAGTTCGATCCGCTATGCCGGCGTGCCGTGGGAGCTGGGCGTGGCCGAGTCGCACCAGGCACTGGTCGGCAACGACCTGCGCAGCCGCACCATCCTGCAGACCGACGGTGGCCTGAAGACCGGCCTGGATGTGGTCAAGGCCGCACTGCTCGGCGCCGACAGCTTCGGCTTCGGCACCGGGCCGATGATCGTGCTCGGCTGCAAGTACCTGCGCATCTGCCATCTCAACAACTGCGCCACCGGCGTCGCCACCCAGGACGAGCGCCTGCGCGCGGGTTACTTCACCGGCCTGCCGGAACGCGTGGAGAACTTCTTCCGCCTGCTGGCCGAGGAAGTGCGCGAGTGGCTGTCGTACCTGGGCGTGCGTTCGCTGGATGAGATCGTCGGCCGCACCGATCTGCTGCAGCAGCTGGAAGTGTCGCCGCGCGAAGGCGTCAAGGTCGACCTGTCGCGCCTGCTCGCGCCTGCGCATTACGACGGCGCGCATTGCGCCGCGCAGCGCCTGTACCAGTCGCCGGACAGCCTGGCCACGCAGATGGACAACCTGCTCGCCGATGCCATCGCCAACAAGCAGGGCGGCGAGCACCGCTTCCTGATCCACAACACCGACCGCTCGGTTGGCACGCGCCTGTCCGGCACCATCGCCCGCGCGCATGGCAACCACGGCATGAGCGAAACACCATTGAACCTGCGCTTCCGCGGCACCGCCGGGCAGAGCTTCGGCGCATTCAACGTCGGCGGCCTGAACCTGGAAGTGGAAGGCGAAGCCAACGACTACGTCGGCAAGGGCATGGCTGGCGGCCGCCTGGTGGTACGTCCGCCGCGCGGCGCCCGCTTCGAGGCACGCAACACCGCCATCATCGGCAACACCTGCCTGTATGGCGCCACCGGTGGCGAGCTGTTCGCTGCTGGCCGTGCCGGCGAGCGCTTCGGCGTGCGCAACTCCGGTGCGCTGGCGGTGATCGAAGGTGCCGGTGACCACTGCTGCGAGTACATGACCGACGGCGTGGTGGCAGTGCTCGGCAAGGTCGGCCTGAACTTCGGCGCCGGTTTCACCGGTGGCCTGGCCTATGTACTCGACGTCGACCGTGATTTCGTCGACCGCTACAACCATGAGCTGATCGACATCCACCGCATCTCGACCGAAGGCTTCGAGAACCATCGCCAGCACCTGCACACCTTGATCGGCCGCCATCGCGAGTTGACCGGCAGCATCTGGGCGCAGCAGATCCTCGACGAGTTCCGCGACTACGTCGGCAAGTTCTGGCTGGTCAAACCCAAGGCCGCCAGCATCGAGTCGCTGGCCGAATCCTTGCGTCGCGCCGCCTGACGGCTTGAGCCCCTCTCCCGCCTGCGGGAGAGGGGTTGGGGTGAGGGCACTTCACCGGCCTCCCCGCAAACCCCCCATTAGGGGCCCCATAAACCCCCCCCGGGGGCAGGGCGCCAACCCACACAAAAAAAATTACCAAGAGCCCCAACCAACCCGTC
>NZ_JBRREG010000123.1:0-10951 GCF_056760155.1 Stenotrophomonas sp. STEN022 | reverse complement strand
CGAGGTGGGGCTCCACCAGGGCGATCACACCTGCGGGGTGGGGGGCCTGCAGGCCCAACCACTTGTCCATGCCCTTCCCGTAGGGCGGGTTCATCCACACGAAGGCCTGCGGCCACCACACCGTCGCCAGGCCATCCTGGCTGGGCGGGATCATCCGGCAGGCCGTCGGCGCCGGCAGATCGGAATGGTCTTCCGGCGTGCAAGGATCGAGGTCAAACCCCTCCTGGCCACCCAGCGCTTTGACGATTGCCGGCGGGGTATACCAATCGACGGCCGAGTAGTCTTTGTCGCACGCCTTGTAGCAAGCGGTGGTGAGCCGGGTGGCCTTCGGCGCCAAGAGGCGCTTGGTGCGGGTAGCCGGTTTGAACTGAAGAACGTTGGACTGCATGTCGATCTCGCCTGTCGTTCCCGATCGGAACGGACGCGAGCTTGCGGGCGCGGCGCTGTAGGATTTCCGCGCGAAAAGGCCGCTTTATCGGGACATTTGTCCCGATAACGGCCAGCATGCATTGATATGCCTCATCCGAGCGTTTCCCGATAAAAAGACGGGAACAAGGAGCAATCGGTGGCTTTCGCAACGCTCTCGGCGGCGGACTGGAGCACGTCCATGGCCCAGTTGTGGAACGGCTGACGCGCCTCGCTGCTCACCCAAGGGATTTCGAGGGCTTCAAGCACCGTGAGCGCACGCGCGGGTCGATGGGGATGAAATACGGCGAGCCCCATCAGTCGATCGGACTCGTTCAACGCCATGGGCAATTTCTGTTCCAAGCCGGGGATGCCCGCTTGTCGAAGAGCTGCAAGAGCTTCTGCCAGAAGCTTCTCAGCCGATTCCAAGCGGTCTTCTGTTCTCCGTAGCCGCTCATCCATCATGGACCGTTGATACCCTTCGGCATCGCGGCATTCACACACCGAAGACCAACGGTATTGCACTCCTTGACGGTTGCTTCTCGCCGGTCGGTGCACGGGGATCAACCCTTCGTTTCTCTGGCGTCGCTTTTTCAGCGCGTCCTTGGAAATACCCAGCATGTAGGCCGCCACACCAGGACCGACCCACTCCCGCTTTCCATCGATCGCTTGGGTAAGCTCAACGTCCTCTGAGTAGGTCAAGACGAAAGGACCAGGATCTTTCGGAGGGCGTCCTGGACGCCGCCCACCCATCCAGCCGGATTCGTCAGCGCTCAAAGCCGACTGCTCCCCTTCCCAAAGGGCCGAACCCCAGTGCTCTCCACCACATCGACGCTCAACCGCTCTTCCAGATCACTGGCACGCTGGCGCGACCGTGACGCATCGATGGCATGCTGGGTTGCGGCGAGGACGCCTAGGAATGCGTCCTGGTAGGGTTGTCGGCTCTCGGTGTTGATCCAGGGTTGGGCCAAGGCAACTTCCACGGTGCCTTCCCAAATGTTGCCATCGGCCAAGGCCTGAGCAAGCGTGGCGTCGTCCACAGCCAAGACATGGCCCGCAATGCGATCCCCATCCAGCGCCCAGTCGTGCGACACCACCGCCACGTCCGAAAGGGTGGCCAGGTTCGAGATGCGGCCCAGCTTCTTCTGGAGCTTGGCAAGTTCTTCCTTTGCCTGGCGGAGGGAAAGCTCCAGTTCCAGCTCGCGCACGCGCTGTTGCGCCATATCCAGCTCATTCTGCAGGCAGCGTTCTTTCGGTGACTTGCCCAACCGGGCGTTCTGCCACTCCACCAGGTCGCTGTAGAGGTAGCGCACGTGCTGGTTCAGCCCACCCCCAACCTGCCCCGCCCCTTTCTGGAAGGGAGGACCCAGTGGGGGCGAGCGCCGCCGCCATTCACCCAGGGTGTCGAAGTGGACGCCCAGGAACTTGGCCGCGGCCTTGGTGCTCACGGTAGGAGGCGGCAGGCCAGCCGCGGCCCGTTCCAACTCCCGGTCTACCGCCGTGGCCTGCAATGCCAGGTATTGCTCTTCGGCGCGTTGAAGCTCAATCGTCATCCAGCGCGGTGATCTGGTTGCGGGGAGCAAAGATGGTAACCGGTTCGTCCTTGGATTCGTCCAGCCGGGGCTTGTCCACGCCTTTGAGCCGGTTCCATACCCTGGGGCTGGTGGCGATCATCATTTCCTCCACCTCGGAGAACGCCTCACGCAATCGCTTCCACTCCTGGTCGGTGTAGCGCAAGCTCACCTCCGACATGCCCTTGTCGTCCGGCTGCGACACGTGGTGGTGGAGCATCTGGGAGACCACCCGGCTGTCTCCAAGGAGCAGGCCGGCGTAGCGTCCCAAGGTCCGGCGCAGATCGTGGGTGGTCAGGCCTTGGTCGACCTCGTCCCGAAGGTCAATGAGCCCGGCATCCCGGCGCACATTGGCCAGGATCGACTTGCTATCGGAGTAGTGCCCGGACTTGCTTCGGCTGGAGCGGGCGGGAAACACATATTTCGTTCGCTGAACCTCGTGCTCCGCCTTTTCCACGGCCTCCTGGAGGCCCACGATCACGGCCTTGCTCGCACCACTCTCGCGCGCTGACTCCAGCAGTTGACGAGCGGCGGCTAATTCCTTCTTTGCTGTGGCGTTGTCCAAACGGCCTTCGAAACGACGGCGCAGGATCCGTTCCGCAAAGTAGGTCACGGGCAAGAATCGGCTCTCGCCCGATTTGGTGTCGCTCATGAACACCTGCGGGCCGGTGCGGCCGGTGTAGGGATTCACCGCATCCGCTGCACCCAGCCAAACCCAGGACACTTCCCGCTGGGACAGCTCGCCCTTGGAACAGCGATCAAACCAACGCAGCTGCACCGCTTCACTGCGGCGCGAGCCCCAGAGCAGCGTCAGCAGCAGATAGTCCGAAGCGGCGGCATTGTGACCACCCTGCTCGTCTCGGCGGGCCACGATCGCCTTGAGCACCTTGGGGAGAGTGTCGTCGTTGAGAGGGTTTCGAACCTCGGCCCGTTCGTAATGTTTCCGCAGTGCCCTTGCGCCTCGCACCAGCTTCTTGCTGAAGACGACTGAGAACGGGTTGAAGGACAGCACGAGGGGACGCCCCTCTATGCTGGCCAACTCCAGCTCCTTGCGCAGTATGTGCTTCACGCCGCGGTATGCATCGGTGAAGGTGTGCTCGGCCGCGGCCACTCCGGCGGCTTTCACCCGCTGGATGTATTTGCCCGTGATGCCCAGTGATTCGAGCTTGGCGGTGTCGAGCTCCGCCCAGTCCTCATAGCCCTTGAGGACGGCTTTCATGTGAGTGGGGACGCGGTTGGAGCGCTCCATGGCGCTCTTCCGCATCTTACTGTAGGCGGCCGTGATGTCATTCTCGCGCAGATCCTTGACGACCCGGTCGGCCATGTTCACTTCCGGACGCTCCAACCGCGCCATGCTGTCCCGATAAGCCTCCACGCTGTTCGCCTTGACCTGCCCCAAGGCCAGGCGCTCTTCCATGTCCGCCAGGTAGGCAGCCATGCACTCGCGAACGGTGATGTTCGCCAGCCGTTTGATGCTCTGGGCTGCTTCCTTGGCCTTGGCCTGGTGGACCTTTGGGTTTTCCCCGGTGCTCAGCAGGATCGCCACGTGCTGCCGCGCTTTCTCGTGGGCCTCAGCCAGGCCCATGTCCGTCACGTTGCCCAAGGCGAAGCGGCGCACCCCGTTGGGGCCGCGCCGGACCATCTCGTAGGTCACCTTCGTCTTGCCCACGTAGAAGCCGAAACCCACGGGGGCACCCTGGCTGGCGTCCACGATCCGGTAGGGCTTGCCCTGGTCGGCCTTGGGACGGGGAACCAACTTGATCCGCCCGCCCCCAACGACCTCCGGCACGACGCTGGTGGAAAGCTGCATCACCTGCGCGTGGGTCAGACTAAACTTGAAGCCCGCTCGGCGGGCACCTGCCTTCGTCGCAACACCGTTGGCCATCGCCGAAACCCCGATCCTTGTCGTCGCAACAGGATTCTGGCCTCAACCGGAACCTGTCGCAACATGATCGCAACAGAAAACCCCGTTACTTGCCGTTTCTGACCGGTAACGACCGCTACAAACCGAGGCAGATTATTTTGCAAGCCACTGATTCCAATCAAACAAGCAAGCCCAGCAAGGGTGGCGCAGAACACACGCCTTTAATGAAGCAGTTCTTTGCAGCCAAGTCCGAGTACCCGGACCTGCTGCTGTTCTTCCGGATGGGCGATTTCTACGAACTGTTCTATGACGACGCGCGCAAGGCCGCGCGCCTGCTCGACATCACCCTGACCCAGCGCGGCAGCTCCGGCGGCGCGCCGATCCCGATGGCCGGCGTGCCGGTGCATGCCTTTGAAGGCTACCTGGCGCGGCTGGTGGCGGTTGGCGAATCGGTGGCGATCTGCGAGCAGATCGGCGACCCGGCGCTGGCCAAGGGTCTGGTCGAGCGCAAGGTGGTACGCGTGGTCACTCCTGGCACCGTCACCGACGAAGCCCTGCTGGATGAGCGCCGCGACACCTTGCTGATGGCGCTGTCGCGCAGCAAGGCCGGCTACGGCCTGGCCTGGGCCGATCTGGCCGGTGGCCGTTTCCTGGTCAACGAAGTTGACAGTGACGACGCGCTGGAAGCTGAGCTGGCCCGGCTGGAACCGGCCGAGCTGCTGGTGCCCGACGAGGAGAACTGGCCGGAGTTCCTGCGCCATCGCAATGGCGTGCGCCGCCGCGCGCCGTGGCTGTTCGATGCCGACAGCGGCCGCCGCCACCTGCTGAACTTCTTCAAGCTGCATGATCTCAGTGGCTTCGGCATCGACGACAAGCCGCGCGCCACCGGTGCCGCCGGCGCCCTGCTCGGCTATGTCGAGGAAACCCAGAAACAGCGCCTGCCGCACCTGACTTCCATTTCGATGGAGAACGCCGGCGAAGCGATCGCGATGAACGCCGCCACCCGCCGCCATCTGGAACTGGACACGCGCGTTGATGGCGACACCCGCAACACCTTGCTCGGCGTGCTCGACAGCACCGTCTCGCCAATGGGCGGACGCCTGCTGCGACGCTGGCTGCACCGCCCGCTGCGCCTGCGCAACGTGCTGCAGCAGCGCCACCACGCAGTTGCCACGCTGATTGACCGCGGCAGCGACGCCGACCTGCGCGACAGCTTCCGCGCGCTTGGCGATATCGAGCGCATCCTCACCCGCATGGCGTTGCGCTCTGCGCGCCCGCGCGACTTTTCCACCCTGCGCGATGGCCTGGGCCTGTTACCGGCCATCAATGCACAGCTGGACACGCTGGATTCACCGCGCCTGCAACAGCTGCGCGCCGAGCTGGGCTCGCACGATGAAAGCGCCCAGCTGCTGGCCAGCGCCATCGCCGAGCAGCCGCCGCTGAAGCTGTCCGACGGCGGCGTGATCGCCGAAGGCTACGACGCCGAGCTCGACGAACTGCGCCGCCTGTCCACCCACGCCGACCAGTTCCTGATCGACCTGGAAGCACGCGAGCGCCAGGCCAGCGGCATCGCCACCTTGAAGGTCGGCTACAACCGCGTGCATGGCTATTACATCGAAATCAGCAAGGGCCAGTCCGACAAGGCGCCGGTGCATTACACCCGCCGCCAGACCCTGACCAATGCCGAGCGCTACATCACCGAGGAGTTGAAGAACTTCGAGGACAAGGTGCTGTCGGCACGCGAGCGTTCGCTCAGCCGCGAAAAACTGCTGTACGAAGGCCTGCTCGACATCGTCGGCCAGCATCTGGAACCGCTGAAACGCTGTGCCGGCGCCTTGAGCGAACTGGACGTACTTGCTGCATTCGCCGAACGCGCACAGGCGCTAGACTGGGCACAGCCGGAACTGCAGGAAGATGCCTGCCTGCGCATCGAACGCGGCCGCCACCCGGTGGTGGAAGCCGTCCGCGATACCCCGTTCGAGCCCAACGACCTGGACCTGCACCCGGACCGCCGCATGCTGGTCATCACCGGCCCGAACATGGGCGGTAAGTCGACCTACATGCGGCAGAACGCACTGATCGTGCTGCTCGCCCATATCGGCAGCTTCGTGCCGGCCAGCCGCGCTGTGATCGGCCCGATCGACCGCATCCTGACCCGCATCGGCGCCGGTGACGACCTGGCCAAGGGCCAGTCCACCTTCATGGTGGAAATGGCCGAGACCAGCTACATCCTGCACCACGCCACCGAGCACTCGCTGGTACTGATGGATGAGATCGGCCGCGGCACCTCGACCTACGACGGCCTTGCCCTGGCCGACGCGGTCGCGCGTCACCTGGCCTACCAGAACCGCTGCTACACGCTGTTTGCTACGCATTACTTCGAGCTCACCGCACTGGCCGATGAAAGCCATGAAGGCGGCGCCAGCGGTATCGCCAACGTGCATCTGGATGCAGTGGAACACGGCGACACACTGGTGTTCATGCATGCAGTGAAGGACGGCCCGGCCAACCGCAGCTTTGGTCTGCAGGTAGCGGCCTTGGCCGGCCTGCCCAAATCCACGGTCGCGCAGGCACGCCGTCGTCTGGCAGAGCTGGAACAGCGTGGTGGCGAGACCCAGAGCGCGGCAATGGCGCCGCAGGCCTTGGATGCGCCGCAGCAGTTTGGTTTGTTTGCCGCGCCGAACTCAGCGGCCCTGGATGCGTTGCAGGCGATCGATCCCGACGAGCTGACGCCGAAGCAGGCGTTGGAAGCGCTGTACCGGGTAAAGTCGTTGATCTGAGTGCAGCGCCCCTGTAGTGCCGAGCCATGCTCGGCAGAGGCTGTACCAGTAGAGCCCAATGCCGAGCATGGCTCGGCACTACAGCTTCTGCTCCCTCTCTTTGGCCGAAGGCCAAGGGGAGGGTTGGGGAGGGGTTGGCTTTCAGGGCCCTTCCATTGCCTCCAGCTTCGCGGCTTACGCCGCTCCCACAGGTGCCAGCAACGCATCATCCAGTTGCCCCGCCCGCACCGACGCCGGCCGCTGCAGATGACGTGTGCAGTAATCGGTGAACACCGGCTTGGCCTCAAGCTGGCCCATGCTGATGAAGTAACTCAGGAACGCCGCCATATACAGATCGGCTACGGTAAAGCCATCACCCACCAGATAGTGCTTGCCGGCAACTGCTGTTTCCAGGGTGCGGATCAAATCCTCGGCGCTGCCGTAACCGGCCTCCATCGGCGGTGCCAGCGTGCCATGACGAAGATCGGTGACGAAGGCTTCCAGCGGCCCAGCCGCAAACAATACCCAGCGGTAGCATTCGCCGCGCTCGGCGCTGCCCACCGGCGGCAACAAGGCCTTGGCCGGTGCCAGATCGGCCAGGTGCAGGCAGATCGCCGCGTTCTCGGTGATCGCCGTTGTCCCCTGCACCAACGCGGGCACCTTGCCCATCGGATTGATTGCCAGATACTGCGCTGACTTCATGCTGGTGCCGTACTCCAGCATCACCGCGTCGTAGCGCAGACCGGTTTCTTCCAGCATCCAGCGGGTGATTCGGCCGCGCGAATGTGGGTGGCTGTAGAAGGTAAGCGTGTCGGTCATCTCTGGCACCTGCGTTGTAAGGAGCCGACAGTGTGCGTAGGGGCTGCTGACAACAGCTGTCAGCAGTGACACATCAAGAGTCCGTCATGCATTGCGCGCGCCAACGCTTCAACAACTGATGACGTTGCCCTGGATAGCGCTGCGCGGTGTCTTCCAGTGCCAGCAATCGATCAGCGCGGAAGTGACGGAAATCACCACGCATTTCGCACCACGCGGCCAGCATGCGCACATCGGCCATGAAGGCCATCGCGAACGGCCAGATCATGCGCTCGCTGACCCTGCCCTCGACGTCGCGGTACTGGATGCGCACGGCATTGCCATCGCGGATCGCACGGCGCAAGGCCGGCAGCCACGGCTCCGGTGGCACCGCGTGCCAGTGCGGTGCGAACAGGCCACTGGTTTCCACCTGCAGGCGCAGCGTTTCGGGCAGTACGCCTATGACACGCTGCAAGGCGGTGTCGGCCGCGGCTGCCAGCTCCGGGTCGCCATGCGAGGCCACCCAGCGCGCACCCAGCAGCACCGCTTCGAGTTCTTCGGCGGAAAACATCATCGGTGGCAGCAGGAAACCCGGCCGCAACTGGTAGCCAATACCCGGATCACCGGCGATATCGGCGCCCTGCCCGCGCAAGGCATCGATGTCCCGGTACACGGTGCGCAGGCTCACCTCCAGCCGTTGTGCCAGCTCGGCGCCGCGCACCGGCGTGCGGCGCCGCCGCAATTCGTCCAGCAAGTGCAGCAATCGGGCGGCGCGTTGGCTCATTGGGGGTTCCGGCACAGGCAGCTGCCCAGCATAACGGCTTACGGCCGGCGCATTGAGCCTGCGGCATCAACAGAGCGCATTTATCCCGGCTAGCTGAGCAATAGATAAGCCCTATCAGAGCGAGCAGTTCATTTGATTATTCATTTAACACGTCGATGGTTACAGTCGGTGCAAGAACTACCCCAACGCCAGCAGGAGCCAGCCATGAGCAATGACACCAAGCCGACCTGTCCGTACCACAGCGCCCCCTCCCCCGAGCAGGCCGCGCAGTCGCAGCGTGACACCAGCACCACGCCCAAGCAGAAGCATGGCGACGCGCCAGTGACGCCGATGACCACCGCCTTCGGCGCGCCGATAGTGGACAACCAGAACAGCAAGACCGCCGGCCCGCGTGGCCCGCTGTTGATGGAAGATGTATGGCTGCTGGAGAAGCTGGCCAACTTCAACCGCGAGATCATTCCCGAGCGCCGCATGCACGCCAAGGGTTCAGGCGCATACGGCACCTTCACTGTCACCCATGACATCAGCAAGTACACCCGTGCCAAGATCTTCTCGGCCGTGGGCAAGCAGACCGAGATGTTCGCCCGCTTCACCACCGTGGCCGGTGAGCGCGGCGCAGCCGATGCCGAACGCGACATCCGTGGCTTCGCACTGAAGTTCTACACCGAGGAAGGCAACTGGGATCTGGTCGGCAACAACACGCCGGTGTTCTTCCTGCGTGACCCGCGCAAGTTCGGCGACCTCAACAAGGCGGTCAAGCGCGACCCGCATACCAATCTGCGCAGCGCCCGCAACAACTGGGACTTCTGGACCCTGCTGCCGGAAGCGCTGATGCAGGTCACCGTGGTGATGAGCGACCGCGGCATCCCGCGCAGCTACCGCCACATGCATGGCTTCGGCTCACATACCTACAGCTTCACCAACAACGATGGCGAACGCTACTGGGTGAAGTTCCATTTCCACAGCCAACAGGGCGTTGAAGCACTGACCGATGCGCAGGCGCAGGTGCTGGTCGGCAAGGACCGTGAGAGCCATGGCCGTGACCTGTTCCAGGCCATCGAGCAGGGCCAGTTCCCGAAGTGGAAACTGTTCGTACAGATCATGCCCGAGCTCGACGCGGAGACCTATCGCATCCATCCGTTCGACCTGACCAAGGTCTGGCCGAAGAGCGACTACCCGCTGATCGAAGTCGGCGAATTCGAGCTCAACCGCAATCCGGTCAACTGGTATCAGGACGTGGAGCAGTCGGCATTCGCGCCCAGCAACCTCGTCCCGGGCATCGGCCCGTCGCCGGACAAGATGCTGCAGGCACGTCTGTTCGCCTACTCCGATGCGCAGCGTTACCGGCTCGGCGTGAACCATCACCAGATCCCGGTCAACGCCGCCCGCTGCCCGGTCAACAGCAATCACCGCGATGGTGCCATGCGCGTGGACGGCAACTACGGCGGCCTGCCGCATTACGAGCCCAACAGCTATGGCCAGTGGCAGGAGCAACCGCAGTACCGCGAGCCGCCGCTGAAGATCCGTGGCGATGCCGACTTCTGGAACTTCCGCGAAGACGACAACGACTACTTCAGCCAGCCCGGTGCCTTGTTCCGCAGCTATAACGCGGCACAGCAGCAGCGTCTGTTCGAGAACACCGCGCGTGCCCTGGGCGATGCGCCGGACTTCATCAAGCAGCGCCACATCGACAACTGCAACAAGGCCGATCCGGCCTATGGTGCCGGCATCGCCGCCGCCCTGCAGGCGCTTGCAGCAGCCGCTGCCTCGGCCGATCCGTTCGCACCGCCACCGCACCCGGGCAACGATTTCCCGGCTGCCACACCGGGTGCCGAGGACATCGAGCTGTAAGTCCTAGCCGCTGATCCAGGCATGATCCAACGCCACCCGCCTTGAGCGGGTGGCGTTGTTTCCGCCCACAAACCAACACGTCATTGGCTTCTTCACTTACGCCCCCTTGCGGGGGTTACCATGCCGCTCGGCAACCCAACCTTCAAGGATTCCCCGATGAGCCTGACCGACGACCTTCTCTCCCAGCTACAGGGCGCACCGCTGCAGCAGGTTTCGCAGCAGCTTGGCATCGACAGCCAGCAGGCTTCGGGCGCCATCAGCGCCGCGCTGCCGCTGCTGATGGGCGCACTGGGCAACAACGCGGCCAAGCCACAGGGCGCAGAAGCCCTGTTCGGCGCCCTGCAGAACAACCACAGCGGCCTGGACATCGGCAGCGTGCTGGGTGCGGTGATGGGCGGCGGCAACAGCCCGGCAGCCAATGGCGCCGGCATCCTCGGCCACATCTTCGGCGGCAACCAGGACCGCGCCGAGACCGGCCTGGCCCAGGCCACCGGCCTGAGCCCGAGCACCTCCAGCCAGCTGTTGAAGATCCTCGCCCCGATCGTGATGGCTTATATCGCCCAGCGCATGAGCAGCGGCGCCGCGCCAGCCGATCCGAACGGCCTGGCGCAGGTCCTGGGCCAGGAAAAGCAACAGGTAGCCCAGGCTGGTGGTATCGGCGGGGGCCTGCTGGGCAGCGTGCTGGACCAGGACGGCGACGGTCAGTTCGGCGTCAGCGACCTGATCAAGCTGGGCAGCGGCTTGTTGGGTAGCGGCAAACGCTGAGCTGGTACAGGCTGATTGAAAACGCCACCGCAAGGTGGCGTTTTTTGTTCCTGTAGTGCCGAGCCATGCTCGGCAGGGGCCTTACCAGCAACAATGCCCCTCTAGTGCCGAGCCATGCTCGGCAGAGGCCCTATCGGTAGAGCCCCTTGCCGAGCAT
>NZ_JBRREG010000122.1:0-11036 GCF_056760155.1 Stenotrophomonas sp. STEN022 | reverse complement strand
CGCGCGGTCGGCCCCCCCCATTTTTTTGTCATTACCCAACGGGGCCCTGCCGGTTGGGGTTGGTAGTATCGCCCCCCCCCATTTAAAAAGAACACGGCCGGGTTACCCCGGCCGTTTTCGGTTTACATCCGATCAATCAAACGATCAGAACTGGTAGCGGAAGCCAAGCTGCAGCGACCACTGCGAGACACCCTGGTTGAAACCATCGGCGTCCGCGTTGGCGGCAGTCGGCTTGTCCGTGTACAGCTTGTCGTACACGTACTTGCCGTTGGACATACCCGCCAGGTTGGCAACGCGGGCATTTGCATAGAAGCCGTAGTCATAGATCTGACCCCACTTCTTGTTCAGCATGTTGCCAACGTTCTGCACGTCAAGCCAGATTTCCGACTTGTGGCCCTTCATGAAGCCCGGCAGTTCCTGCGACACGCGGATGTCGAAGGTGTTGATCCAACCGGTACGGAAGCCGTTGGCCGGCGCATAGCTGCCAGCGTACTTGGCCAGCTGCGGGTTCTCTGCCAACCAGGCGAAGAACTGCTGCTCCAGCTTCGGATCAGCGGTGAACTTGCCAGTCTTGGCATCGAGGGCGCCGAACAGCACGTCACCCGGGCCCTTCGGCACGTAGAACAGGTCGTTCGAGCTACGGTTATCACCGTTGGCGTCGCCGTTGAAGATGTAACTGTACGGACGACCACTGCGGCCTTCGTACACCAGGCCAACGCGGGTCTGGTAGTCACCGAAGAACTTGTGCTTCCAGTCCAGCGAACCGGACACACGGTCCTTGATCTCGTAACGCGAGGTGGTCTCGGTGTTCGAGTTGACGTTGAAGGAATACTGGTTACCCCAACCCGAGCTGGCGGTGGAGCTGGTCAGCGAACCAACTTCGGTGGCGTCGGTGTAGGTGTAACCCAGGCTCCAGGACCAGTCGCTGTCTTCGCTGAACGGCTTGCTCAGCGAGACGGTGAACTGGTTGGTGCGGCCCTTGTCGGTATTCTCGATCAGGAAGACGTCGGCGTACTTGGTGTTGCGGCCGAAACGGTTGTCCGCTGCAGCCCAAGCACCGTTGACGCTCTTGGACGGATTCCAGTACATGTCGCGACCATCCGGGCCGATGAAGGACGGCACGGTTTCACCATCCACGACCTTACCGATGTTCAACGCCTTGTAGTACAGGCCATCCTTGGTCTTGGTGACCAGCACCTCGGCAGAAGCCACGATGCCATACCACGGCAGTTCGTGGTCGAACGCCAGGTTGGCCTTGTACAACGACGGCAGCTTGAAGTCCTTGCCGACGAAGCTCACGCCTTGGGCGGCGGGAGTCGCACCCGGGATCGGCTGGTTGCTGCCATCCGGGTTGAAAGCCACCGGCGGAGTGGCCTGGTCATTGGTGATGTTGTACGAATCGTAGTTGAAGCCGGTGTTGGAGAAGCTGTTGCTGATCCACACCTGCGGTGCATCACCCTGGAACAGGCCAACACCACCACGCAACTGGGTCGGGCGGTCCGAATCGAAGGTGTAGTTGAAACCAGCGCGCGGCTGGATCAGGAAGCCACTACCGAACACCTTGCTGTTGTTGTAGCCAAAGTAGGCATCCGCCGGTGCGTTGTACTGCGGCGACGGGCTGACTTCCGGACGATCACCACGCAGACCCAGGGTCAGGGTCAGGTTGTTGTTGACGTACCAGGTGTCCTGCACGAACAGACCAAGGTTGCTGTTCTTGTAGCTGGCCGCGATCGAACCCGGAGCACGCTCCTTGTTGAACTGGTAGTTGGACCAGTTGCCCTTGGCAAAGTTGTCCAGGCCGAAGAAGGTGTAAACACCCCAGCTGGCGCGGCCGAACAGGTTGTAGATGTCGTTGTCGCTGTAGTCGACACCGAACTTCAGGGTGTGGTCGCCGAGGATGTAGCTACCCGAACCGGAGTAGTTCCAGGTCTTGGTCTGCAGGATGTTGCCCTGCGAGTTGATTTCGGTACCCATGAACAGCACATCGCCAGACGGACGCGCCTGGGTGCCGTCGAAGTAGATGGCGATGCTCGGTGCATTGGTCGGCACGACGCGCTCGGAGGCGAAATCGCGGTACGAGACCTTGAACTCGGTGGAGAAATTGTCGCTCCAGTCGCTGAACAACTGGCCGACATAGCTCTCGACCGTCTTGTTCTGCTGGTACCAGTACGAGCTCAGCGAGGCCTGGCTGCTGCTGCCCATGCCGTTGATGCGCAGCTTGCTCTGGTCCAGCTTGCTGTAGCGGACGCTGGCGCGGTGATCATCGTTGATGTTCCAATCGATCTTCAGCGCATACTCTTCCAGCTCGGTATCGCCGTTGCTGGACAGGCCGCCGGCATCGATACCATAGGTGTCCTTGGCGATCTGCTGCGCCTTGGCAACTTCAGCCATGCCGTACTTGGCGCTCGCCTTGCCCAGCACGCTGCTGCCGATGTCGGCACCCGGAGCTGCCTGCTTGAACTTTTCGTAGTTGGCGAAGAAGAACAGGCGATCCTTGAGGATCGGGCCGCCGAAGGTGGCGCCGTAGGTCTTTTCTTCGGTGAAACCGTTGAACTTCTTGCCGTCCGGGTTGTTTCCGAACCAGTCGCCATCACGGTAGGTGCCGTACACCGAGCCGTGGAATTCGTTGGTACCGGACTTGGTCACGGCGTTGACGGTCGCACCGGCAGCGCTGGCGATGGAGACGTCGTAGTTGGACAGGTTGATGTCCAGCGCTTCGATGGCTTCCATCGACACCGGCTGACGCCGGGTGGTCATGTTGTTGCCTTCCAGACCAAAGGTATCGCTGGCCGACACGCCGTCGATGTTGATCGAGTTGTAACGCGGGTTCAGGCCGCCGGCCGAGATGGCGCCCGAAGCGCGGTCAACGAAGGCCACGCGCGGGTCGAGGCGCATGTAGTCCTGGATGTTGCCGCCGATCGACGGCAGCGCTTCCATCTGCACCTGGCTCAGGTTGGTACCCGAACCCATCTTGGTGGAACTGAAAACTTCCGAGCCACCGCCAACGGCCATGACCTGGATGGCTTCCAGATTGGTAGCTGCCAGGTCGCCGGTCAGCTGGGCATTGATGGTGCCGGTCTGGTTCACGCCCAGATAGACGCCATCTTCCGTCTTGGTGCCTTCACCGGACTTGGTGATGGTGATGGTGTACGGACCACCCACGCGCAGGCCGCGGGCGTTGTAACGACCAGCCGCATCGGTGGTCGCACGGCTGACCGTGCCCGACTCGACGTGGGTGATGGTGACTTCAGCGCCAGCAACCGGCTGGCCGCCGTTGTTCAAGACCTGACCGCCGACGCCGGCAGAGGTGCTTTGAGCGAAAGCCGGAGCGGCCGCAAGTGCGGCGACAAGACCAAGGGCAAGCTTGGACATCCGGATGCGAGGGTGATTCATTATGGGTAGCCTCGATACGAGTTGGCGATTGAGAAAAAACGCGATCCATCAGCCCCGGGGTCAACCGGGCGCCTGATCGTCTTGAATCTTGGGGGTCCCTTCCGAGGCGGTTTCAGCCGCAACGGTTAAGATAAGGTTAACACGGTAATGACAATTTATGACTGCAAGAAGACAGCGATATTGCGCTGCAGCAGTTTCCCCTACGGCAGATCAAGCAGTTAGCGGATTGATGCCAGATAGGTCCCCAGACCATCCAGCAGCATCTGTACCGAAATTGCGACCAACAGCATGCCCATCAAGCGCTCCAGCGCGGTCAGCGCGCGGGCACCCAGCAGCTTGTAGAGCAGGGTTGCCGACATCAGGATCGCTGCCGTCCCGCCCCAGGCCAACAGCAACGCCAGGCTCCAATCGCCCAACCGCTCAGGCTCATTGCTGCCCATCAGCATCACCGCCGCCATGCCCGAAGGCCCGGCCACCAGTGGGATCGCCATCGGCACGATGAAGGGTTCACCGTCCGGCGCCGCCCCCATCAGCCCCTCCGGGCGCGGGAAGATCATGCGGATGCCAATCAGGAACAGCACGATGCCACCAGCAATGGCCACCGATTCCTGGCGCAGGTGCATCAACTCCAGCGCGTACTTGCCGCCCCACAGGAAGGCCATCAGCACCGCCAGCGCGATCAGCAGCTCACGCACCAGCACCACCCGCTGACGCCTGGGCGTCAACGGCTTGAGCAGGCTGAGGAACACCGGGATGTTGCCCAGCGGATCGAGGATCAGAAACAGCAGCAGGGCCGCTGAAAGGATCGTCACGGGGCCAGGTCCAGCACCTTTCCACGCCACTGCGCACCGCTGGCAGCAAGCAGTTGCACACTGGCGGCGGCGTAGTTGACTGGATCCACCGGCGCCGCATCCTCGTCATGGGTGAACGCACGCGCCCGCAACCCGGTACGCATCGGCCCCGGCTGCATGCCGCAGACCCGAACCGGACCGTTGCGCAGCTCATGGTGCAGGCTCTCGATCAGCCCGCGCAGCCCGTACTGGGCTACCCCGTAGCCACCCCAATAGGCCTGCCCCACCCGCCGCAGATCATCCAGCGCAAACACCACGGCCGCGTCCTCACGCTGACGCAGCAAGGGCAGGCAGGCCTGGGTCAACCAAGCGCGGGCTGTCAGGTTGACGTGGATCGCCCGCGCGAAGGCTGCCGGATCACCGGAAGCAAACGGGGTCAGCCCTGCGAAATCGGCCGCGCAATGCAGCACGCCGTCCAGCCGCCCGAGCTCGGACTCGAGCCGTTCGGCCAAGGCCGCGTAGTCATCGGGGCTGGCGCCTTCCAGATCCAACGGATACAGCATCGGCTCGGGGCCAAGCTGTGCGGCGCTGTCGTAGACGCGATTGAGCTTGGCGACCTTGCGGCCCAGCATCACCACCGTCGCGCCGGCCTCCGTGCAGGCCCGGGTCGTCGCTGCGCCCAGACCGCCCGCAGCGCCCGCTATCAGAATTACCCGACCAGCCAGGTCGGCGCCCATGTCCCCCCGGGGCTGGGCACTCACGCTTGCCCGGCCTCGGCAACGATGCGCTTGAGCTCGCCGGACTCCAACAGCTCCAGAATGATGTCGCAGCCGCCAATCAACTCGCCGTGCATGAAGAACTGCGGAAAGGTCGCCAGGTTCGAGTAGCGCGGCAGATTGGCTCGCACCTCCGGGAACTCCAGCAGGTTGACCGTGCGCAGATTGATTGCCCCGGCTGCCGTCAACGCCTGTACCGCGCGACTGGAAAAGCCGCACATCGGGTACTGCGGCGTACCCTTCATGAACAGGACAAGGGGATGTTGCTCCACCTCAGCCTGGATTTGTTCCATCACCGGCATTCGAATTCTCCCTACTGCGAAAGAACGGCCCGTCCTGGTCGGATAGACTTTCCCGTGGTTGACCATTGTAAGCCGAGCCGGCCAACTCCCGTCGCCCTGCCCCGAAAAGAATCTCCAATGCCCCTCCAACTGCCTGAACTGCCTTACGCCCGTACCGCGCTGCAACCGCACATTTCCGCCGAAACCCTGGACCTGCATCATGGCAGGCACCATCGTGGCTACGTGGATACAGTCAATGCGCGCATCGCCGGCACCGAGCTGGACGCGCTGCCGTTGGAGGAGATCGTGCGCAACAGCCAGGGCAGCCTGTTCCAGGCGGCGGCGCAGGCATGGAACCACGACTTCTTCTGGCAATGCCTGCACCCCCGCGCAGGCGGCGACCCGCAGGGAGTGCTGGCCGAGCACATCAACCGTCAATTCGGCGACGCACAGAAACTACGGGAAGAGTTCAACCGGGCCGCTCTGGCTGTGTTCGGCTCGGGCTGGACCTGGTTGGTGCAGCACCCGGACGGCAAACTGGCCGTTGTCAGCACCCGTAACGCGAACACTCCATTGACCGGCGACAGCACGCCCTTGCTGGTCTGCGATGTGTGGGAGCACGCGTATTACAGCGATTACCAGAATGATCGCGCGCGTTTTCTGCAGGCGTTCTGGAAACTGGTGAACTGGGACTTCGTGGAGACGCAGCTGCGCTGAGAGCCAGCGACGGCGCGAGCACGCTTGACCACGAGGGAAGGCATGCAGCGCTTTGGCTTTGCCCCCAAACCGTCATCCCGCGCAGAGGGAATGACGATCTGAAAATTCAGGAGTGAGCCAGAAGCACCGCTCACCTCACTCGTGCGCAGCCACCGCATCCAGCACGCGCGCCGAGTACACCAGCGCCGCACCGGCATTCAGCGCCACAGCCACACCCAGCGCCTCGGCAATCTCCTCGCGGCTGGCACCCTGCTTCAACGCCGCATCCACATGAGTAGTGATGCAACCATCGCAGCGCGTGGTCACCGCCACCGCCAGCGCGATCAACTCGCGGGTCTTGCCGTCCAGATGGTTGGTCTGCGCGCCTGCGCCGCTCAGGGTGATATAGCCCTTGAGCGTATCCGGCGAGAGCTTGCCGAGTTCGCCGATACGGCCCTTCAGCTCACGGCGGTAGTCATTCCAGTCGAGCATGGCTGGGTTCTCCAGTTGGGACTGGAGAACCTTACGCCGGCAAAGATTAGTTCGCCGTCATGCCGCCGCGACGCAGGACTTCAACCACCGGGGCGACCTGCTCCTGCCGTCCCAAGGCCTCACCCACACGCAGCAAGGCATCCGCCAGCGCCGCCGGCGCGTCATCACGCAGATTGGCGTGACCGACCTTGCGGCCCTCGCGGGCCTGCTTGCCGTAGTCGTGCCAGTGACCGGCAGCTTCGCCGAGCACAGCCTTGGCGTCGGGCATCTGCCCCAGCCAGTTCAGCATGCAGGCGTGGCCTAGCATGCGGGTATCGCCCAGGGGCAGGCCAAGCACGGCGCGGATATGGTTCTCGAACTGCGAGGTTTCCGCACCATCACTGGTCCAGTGACCCGAATTGTGCACGCGCGGCGCCATTTCGTTGGCCAGCAAGGCATCGCCACGGCAGAACAGCTCCAGCGCGAATACACCAACGTAGTCCAAGCGTTCGGCAACACGGCGCGCATAGGCAATCGCCGTTGCCTGCTGCTCGGCGGACAGCGCAGCCGGCGCCAGACTGGCCGACAGCACACCGTCCACATGCCAGTTGGCGGTCAGCGGCCAGGCGCGGAACTCGCCGTCGCGGCCGCGCACGGCCACCACGCTGACTTCCCGCTCGAATGCCACAAAGCCTTCGAGGATCAGCCCGGTCTTGTCGACCTGCGCACCCAGCGTCTGCCAGGCCGCATCGATGTCCGCCGCGTCACGGATACGGAACTGGCCCTTGCCGTCGTAGCCCAAGCGCCGCGTCTTGAGAATGCACGGCGTGCCGAACTCGGCAGCCTTGGCGGCCAATTCATCGCGGCTGCGGATATCGGCAAATGCCGGCAGCGCTATGCCCAGTTCCTGGAACAAGGTCTTTTCACTGAGCCGATCCTGCGCCACCGCCAACGCGGCCGGATTCGGGAACACCGGCTTGCGCTCGGCCAGCCAATGCGCGCTGGCGGCGGGCACATTCTCGAAATCGAAGGTGATCACATCGACCTTGGCCGCGAACGCAGCCAATGCCTCGGTGTCATCGAAATTGCCCACTTGCAGCGGCGCCACCTGCCCCGCACACGCATCGGCGGCCGGGTCGAACACCACGAAACGCAGGCCCAGCGGAGCTCCCGCCAGCGCCATCATGCGGGCCAGCTGCCCGCCACCGAGAATGCCAACCGTAATCATTGGCGCGGATCGTCCGCAGCCATCACATCTTCGGTCTGGCGTGCGCGGAAGGCGTCCAGCGCGGCACCAATCTGCGGCTGCTCGGCGGCCAGCATGGCCGCGGCGAACAGGGCCGCATTGGATGCGCCAGCGTTGCCAATGGCAAAGGTCGCCACCGGGATACCCGCCGGCATCTGCACGATCGACAGCAACGAATCCATGCCATTGAGCGCCTTGGACTGCACCGGCACGCCCAGCACCGGCACGGCGGTCTTGGCAGCCAGCATGCCCGGCAGGTGCGCCGCACCACCAGCGCCACCGATGATCGCACGCAGGCCACGCGGGCCCGCCTGCTCGGCATAGCTGAACAGCACATCCGGGGTCCGGTGCGCGGAAACTACCTTCACTTCATACGGAACGCCCAAAGCATCAAGCTTCTGGGCGGCGTGCTGCATGGTTTCCCAATCTGAGCGGGAACCCATCACGATGCCGACTAGCGGCGCGGGGTGGTTGGGGGTCATTGGCCGTCACCTGCTGCAAAGACGTATTCTAGCCGTCTTCCCCGCAAGACCACGAACTGATGGACCGCAAACTGCTCGACCTCCTCGTCTCCCCCGACACCCGCCAGCCGCTGTTCCTACTGGAAAGCGCCGGCCTGGAAGCCCTCAACCGCGCCATCAGCAACGGCGGCGTGACCCGCGCCGACGGCAGCCCGCAGGCCCAACCGCTGCGCGAAGCCCTGATCAGCGGCGACCGCAAGCAGGTCTTCCGCGTCGATGACGGCATTCCGGTGCTGCTGGCTGACGAAGCCATCGCCACCGCCCAGATCACCGACTTCCCGGCCAAATAATGCTGCCACACCCGCCGCTGGCCCCGCCGCAGGAACAGATTGACGCCGATGTCGCCCGCGCCCTGGCCGAGGACATCGGCAGCGGCGATGTCACCGCCGCCTTGTTGCCCGATGCCGCCGACATCGCCTACCTGCTGTGCAAGCAGGATGCAGTGATCGCCGGCCGGCCCTGGTTCGACGCCACCCATCGTGCGCTGGACCCGCAGGTCCGGATCGATTGGCGTGTGCTGGAAGGCGACCAAGTCAGCGCCGGCACGGTGCTGGCCACCCTGAGCGGCCGCAGCCGCAGCCTGGTCAGCGCCGAGCGCACCTCGCTGAACTTCCTGCAGACCCTGTCCGGCACCGCCACCATCACCGCGCGCTACGTCGCGGCGGTGGCAGGCACCAAGGCGCGCATCCTTGACACCCGTAAAACCCTGCCCGGCCTGCGGCTGGCGCAGAAGTACGCGGTGCGCTGCGGCGGCGGCGACAACCACCGCATCGGCCTGTTCGATACGGTGATGCTGAAGGAGAACCACATCCGCGCCGCCGGCTCGCTGACTGCCGCCGTGCACGCCGCACGCGCGCAGCAGCCCAAGCTACCCCTGGTAGTGGAAGTGGAAGACCTGCAGCAGTTGCAGGAGGCCCTGGCCGTCGGCTGCGAGCGCATCCTTATCGATGACTTCAGCGCAGCGATGCGTCGCGATGCCGTGCGTATCACCGCCGGACGGATTCCGCTGGAAGTCTCCGGCAGCGTCGACATGAGCACGTTGCGCGCCATCGCCGAAGACGGCGTGGACTGCATTTCCATCGGCGGCCTGACCAAACACGTGCAAGCCATCGATCTGTCGCTGAAACTGGGCCCGCCACCGCGCTGACTCACGGCATGCACACGGTCCCGGCTGCGACACTCCCCCAATATCCCCCGCGGAGCCCTCTGTGGCATATCGATTCCTGTTGTGCGGCCTGACCCTGCTGCTGCCCGCCCTGCCGGCGATGGCAGCTGAAGCCTGTGACGTGCCGCCTCGCTATGGCCTGAGCGAAACCGCCAAGGCCGTGGTTGCGGCGGCCTGCGGTGAACACCGCCTGTGGTATCGCCCCTTCATCGACCGCGATGGCCGCATCGCCAGCCTCGGCGTTACCGAGGCCGAGAACGAGCACCTGGCCGACAACGGCCTGATCGCCTGGCAGCGCGTCGTCGGCTATTGGCGCGATAGCGGCACGCTTGGCCCGATGGGCGCCATTGCCGGCGCCAGCAGCTGCGCGCAGCCGACCGGCAACCGCTATACCGATACCGATTGCCGCGCGTTTCTGATCGACAACCCGTGGTCGGCCGCCTTCATCTCCTGGGTGATGACGCGCGCCGCCGTGCCCGGCTTTACCCGATCACCACGCCACATCGACTACATCCGTGCCGCCTACCAGGGCGGCAGCAACGGCATGCCGTATCGCCTGGCCGACCCGGCCAGCGAGAAACCGGCTCCCGGCGACATGCTGTGCTTCCTGCGCGACCGCAGCAGCACCTTGAACTACGCAGGCTTGATCCAGGCGCTGGGCAGCGGCCGTGCCGGCAATTGGAAATCGCACTGCGAAATCGTGGTCAGCGCAAATATGGGCGGCGACCGTACGCTCTATCTGGTCGGCGGCAACGTCGCCAACTCGGTGGTGATGCGCAAGCTCATGCTTGACCGTACGGGACTGCTCGAGCCACCCAAAGCAAATGCTGCGCAGGCGCCAAGCTCACTGGTTGAACAGCGCTGCTCACCGGGCCAAGAGGAAGAGTGCAACCTCAATCGACAGGATTGGGCCGCACTCTTGAAATTGACCGCAACCAACCCGGCGCCGGCATTCAATTCGACCGCGCCCTTGCCGCCACCTCCGGACGAACCAATTCCAACACCGGTCACCCACTGATGCTTGCTGACGCGCGGGCATCAACAGTGAACAGAGGGCTGCGCATGGATGAGCAGATCGCCTAAAGTGCTCGCATGCCTACCCTTCTTATTTTGATGATTGTCGGCGCGCTTGGTTTCGCGTTCTGGGACCGCTCCCGCGCCGCTGCCGACCGCGCCACCGAACTGGGCCGCAATGCCTGCCGCGCCGCCGATGTGCAATGGCTGGACCAGAGCGTGCACAGCACCGGCCTGCGCCTGTGCCGCCTGCCCAACGGCTGGCTGGGCTTCGAGCGCAGCTTCCGTTTCGACTATTCCTACGACGGCCAGGATCGCCACACCGGTCGCATGGTATTGCGCGGCCGCGAACTGATCTCGTTCAGCGGCCCGGCCGCCGCCCAGATCGGCCGCCTGCGCAAAAGCACCGAAGAAGCCGAAGACATCTGATTCACCGTAGTGCCGAGCCATGCTCGGCAGGGGCCTTACCGACAAACCCATAACGCTGCACGCTTTTTGTGGGAGCCGCGTCAGCCGCGAAGCTGATGCACTGGAAGTTGCGGGCATGCCAGCGAACTGACAGATCCTCGGCTTCGCGGCTGACGCCGCGCCCACCAGCACCAGGGGGCGGCGGGGGGGAAGCCCCACCCGCGCCTGGGGCGGGCCAACACAAAGCCCCCAAACAAAAACCCCCCCCGGGGGG